>JAQBVJ010000079.1 GCA_027623235.1 Planctomycetota bacterium | reverse complement strand
AATCGGCTCGGCAGGAGCCTCGCCCTCCCGAAAAAACACTTTGCGAGCCTCTGAGTCTTCGCGGCTTTGCGTCAGCCGCCCGCCACCGTGATCGCGCGGGATTGTGGCAGGAACTCCGGAACGAGGTCAAACCCGTTTCGCGACGCTGCCACGCGGATGTCCTCGATCAGTCCCAGCCGATTCACATTCTGCCCGCCTCGCCCCGCGAGCATTGCCTCGAACAGCGACTCGTCGGAGTCTGAACTCTGCCGCCAGTGATTAAGAGCCAGCCTGCCCGAGTCGTTCAGATCAAAATCGCCGGCCGACTCAAGCTGATCGCAGACTGCTCCGGCAAACAGCGTGTCCTCGGTCGAGACGAAGCCATCGGTTCCGGCACAGACCAGATGGACCGGCTCGCCGCTCGACTTCAGCAGACTCACGACCGCATCCAGATTCGCAAACGAGCCGACCAGAACCCGCGAGGCGGCGGCACTCCTCAACAGAGCCCGCGTTCCGTTGGTCGTTGTGAACGCGACGGTCCGTCCGGCGACGGCGTCTCGCGAGTAAGCCGTCGGCGAGTTGCCCAGATCGAAACCCTCAATGATCTCCCCGCCCCGCTCTCCGCCAAGCAGGCATCGCTCCCCGATTTCTCTCTTCGCGGCACGGGCGTCTTCGATCGTTTCACAGGGAATTATTCGCGCGGCGCCATTCGCCAGGGCATGCGTCATCGTGGTCGAGGCGCGGAGAATGTCGATGACGACAGCGATGCCGCCACGAAGGTTCGAGGACTCAAACAGAGTCGGCAACAGATGGACGGTGAGTTCGCGCGGCATCGCGGGAACGTAGCAGGACGTCTCCGGCGTCGCGAGAGTTCGGAACGGTTGCCTCAATGAACCCGAAGAGGTTGTGAGTTTTTCAATTCGAGAGGCGATGGACGGACCAGACGCAGCGCCGTTCCGTCAATTTGAACGGTTCGCGGCAGCAAGACTGCATGAGGGGCGATGCGTTTGACCCGGCCTGCTCAATAAATCACAGCTTCTTCGGGTGACTTTGGGGTTTCCCCGCTCCGATGTTTGACGGCGAGGTGGCCAGGCCTCAGCATGCTCGCGTGCTCATCCGCACTCACGAAAACAACCTGGAGAAAATGATGGCAGACGTACGAAGTGGAGCAGTCACTCTTAAAGGAAACCCGGTCGACCTCGCCGGACCCGCCCTGAGCGTCGGCAACGCCGCTCCGGAATTCAAGCTGCAGAATAACAGTCTGGGTGACGTCACCCTCGCCGACAGCGCCGGCAAGTCGCGAATCATCTGCACCATCCCGTCGCTCGACACGCCAACGTGTCACGCGGAAGCCGGCCGATTCAACGAAGAGGCCGGGAAACGGGACAACGTTGAAGTCCTCGTCGTGAGCATGGACCTGCCGTTCGCTCAGAAACGCTGGTGCGGAGCGGAAAGTGCCGGGAACATCACCGCTCTCAGCGGACATCGCTGCACGGAATTCGGCAAGAGCTACGGCGTCCTGATTCAGGGCGGCCCGCTGCACCGCTGCCTGTGTCGGGCAATCTTCGTCATCGACGGCGCCGGCAAACTGACTCACGTGGAATACGTCAGCGAAATCGCCGATCACCCGAATTATGAGGCGGCCCTCGCCGCGGCCGACGCCTGATCGCTGCCCCCGGTAACGAATTCCAAACCCGCCTCGTCGAGGCGGGTTTGTTCGTTGACCCGCGACGAAAAACGACGAGATGGCACTCTAAAAAACCGACAGCATCAGCACCTGGGCCGTACGGATCAGTCCGGTCCGCTCGCTGTCGGTCAGTGTGCCGCGGTCGATCGTTTGCCGTGCCTGCACCTCGGCCTGCGTGATGATGAACTTCTGCAGCGTATTGAGGTTTTCGAAACCCTCGGCCTCAAGCAGCAGCGTCGCAATACGATGCAGCGCTTTGACCTCGGCCATGCGCGGCTGCGGTTCGCTCGTCCATTCCGGGGTTGAGTCTGAATTGGCCATGTGCCGCGTCACTCGCAAAATGTAGTCGCCGATCGAGGCGATCTGATCCGCGTCGATCTTATCCGGAGTGTCCGTCACCTTGTGGTAATCCGGGTGCTGCCCGGTGCAGAAGAACAGAAACGGAACCTTGCGGTCGCGAAACGGGCCGTAATCGCTGCGGGTTCCGATCAGATCGATGCCAAGCGGAGCGATGCTCAGGTCGCGCGGCGAGCCGAGGCTCGCCAGCGTTTCGTCCAGCCCGACGCCATGTTCGCTGCCCATCACGAAAACGGTCTCGATGGGAAGATCACCGAGCGAGCGGCCAATCATGTCGGCCGTCATGAAAAGTTTGACATTCTCAATCGGCCACGGCGGGTGAGCCGCGAACCACCGAGATCCCCACAGCAGGTGTTCCTCAAGGTCGAAGCCGATAAACACAACGCTGCGGCGAGTCGGCTTTCCGGCTTTCGCAAACGCCTCCGCCGCCTCAATGAGCATCGCCGTCCCGCTGGCATTGTCGTCTGCTCCCGGAAAATAGCTTCCGGCGCGGCTGCCGAGATGATCGTAGTGAGCACTGACGATGATGAATTCGTCCTTGAGTTGCGGGTCGCTGCCAGGAATCCAGCCGGCCACATTTCGGCCGTAGCGGGTTTTCGTCCCGTCCTCGCGAGTCGGTCCCGGGATGCTTTGAAAGAACGAGTCGTTTTCGAACAGCGGCTTGAGGCCGGCCGCTTCGAAGCGAACTTTCAGATAATCCCCAACCAGATAAGCATCCCGCCCGGCCCGACCTCGCCGTTCCGGACTGGCAAGCCACTCGACATGCTCCTGAATCGCCGCCGCCTGAATCACTCCGCGCGAGGCTGCAACAGCGGAAGTCTGAGTGACACCTGACGGAGAATCCTGCCAGGCACGGGCCTCACCAGAGATGACAGTGAGGCAAAAAAAAACGGCTGCACAGACCATGCAGCCGCGAAGTTGTTTTCTACTCATAACTCTTCCCAAAAACGAATCGGTCAAGGAAGAGGATAGTTGTCAGCTCAACTCTCCTGAAGATCAGAAGTCGGTTCATCAGTCGGCCCTGCATTGCTGGCAACCGTTGCGTCTGTGACCTTTGCAGTCGGCAGGTCTTCTTTGAAGAACAGAGCAAACAGGATCATGATCACCGCAGCACCGATGCAGGGGCGAATCCAGATCGACTGCCAGTCCAGAGTTTGACGAAGCAGACCAGCGCGTTTTACCCGAAGGTCGGCGATCTCGGACTCCAGTTTCTCGACCTCAGCCGTCTTCTCAGCGTCGAGGCTCGGCGGGCTGACGACAGCCATCCACTGTTCCCAGCGTGGCTTGTCGGTCAGACCTTTGAGGTCAGAAACCTGATTGCCAAGTTCTTCCATCTGGCCTCCAACTGCTCCTGCCTTGAACCCCGGCGTGGCCTCAAGAAGTTTCGCTGAAGCCTGCTTTGCCCTGTTAACCGAATCCAGCAGGATTGCCGAGGTTTCACTGCCTGTGTCAGCCTTGATCGTTTCGGCTCGGGTCACGAGTTCCGCGAGCGCCGCGTCTGTCTTCTCCAGTTCATCAGACGGGGTGAACTGCTCCTCGACCGATCCGGCGACCTGAGCTCCAATAAACATCCCCAGTCCCAGTGTGAACAGCACAAGCATCCCCTGCGCCTGCCCCCGGATCTCCTTCGGTGCGATTTTGTCCGTATAAATCTGCCCGGTGACGAAGAAGAAGTCGTAGCAGATGCCGTGCAGAATGATCCCCCCAAGAACGGCTGCCGCGAGCCCGTCCTCAGAGGCGATCGTAAACAGGCCGTATCGTGCCACCCAGGCGAACATCCCCACAAACAGCATCCATTTCACGCCGAGTCGCTTGAAAAACAGCGGCATCACCAGCATGAAAATGATCTCTGACATCTGCCCGAATGACATCTTCAATGCCGGCGAGGCCTGCCCTGCGTGATCAACAAACTTGCCCGCCAACTGGTAGTAAAACGCGAGCGGGATGCAGACAAGAAACGAGCTGATCATGAACGTCAGGTAGGCAGGTTTCTTCAGCAGCACCAGCGCGTCGAGGCCGAGGATTTCTCGAGCGGACACCTTCTTGCCCTTCTGCGGAGGTGGCGTGTGCGGCAGGGTAAAACAGTAAAGCCCCATGACGACACCGGCCCCGGCAGCCGTCGTGAACATATCGAGTGCCGCGTCCCATTCCTGCAGACTGACGAAGACTCCGGCGGCAATCCACCCGATCGTGCCGAAGACCCGAATCAGCGGAAACTGCTTTTCCGCATCCGTCATGGAATGCAGCGTCAATGAATTTGTGAGGGACAGCGTCGGGAAATAGCACAGCATGTGCACAAAGAAGAGCAGATTGATGAGAGTCGGATTCGGCTCCTCAGCCCGCATCGCGAGCACCGCCGCATACATGGCTGCTCCGCCAGCAATGTGCAAAACGCTCAGGATTCGCTCGGTCGAGAAAAACCGGTCGGCGACCATGCCGACAAAAAACGGCGAGATCATTCCGGCGATCGGCCCGACCGAGTAAGTCCAGGCGATCTCGCTGCCGGCGAACCCGATCTTCCCAAGATACAGGTAGGCCGTAACGTACCACGTGCCCCAGATGAAGAACTGAATAAACATCATCAGTGAAAGACGTGGAGCTACAAGTGTCGCCATGCCAATTCCTTATGCCGACCCAAAGGGAATGAATCACTAACTCGAATCGATGATGGCAAGTCCACATTCCGGCAGCAAGCGACCCGACAATGCGATGAGGCCTGCCCCGTGCTGATTCGACGGCGGCTCAAGTGACGATCACCCAAAACCAAAAACCTCAAATTGTCTATCTTATCCATATTGACATAATCGGAATAATCGGTACAAACGGCAGAATCCCTGCGATCGGAAGAGACGCCTTGTAGCAGGGTTGGCAATTCCGCCGGACCGAGAGAGAAAACAGGAGACACAAATGAGCCTATTCAGGAACTTATGGACAGATGAAACGGGAGTCATCCTCACAGCAGAAACGGTGATGCTGGGAACAGTCGGAGTTCTCGCGATGACAGCCGGTGTCGGCGCGATGAGCAGCGCGATGAACGAGGAGCTTGCAGACGTCTCGCGGGCGTTTCGCAGCTTCGACCAGAGCTTCCAGGTCACCGGCTACCGGGTCGACACGACGACTGAGAGTTCTTCGAGCGACTCAAACAGAGGCGAATCCCCGGCGTTGGCGATGAAAACCGGATCGGCCTTTCAGCAGACGTCGGCTCAGTCGACGGTCGATGCGTTTTCCGTCCGGCCCGTCGCAGCTCAGGTCGTCGCTCCATCAGTCTTCAGCAGCGAGACGGAAGTTGAACCTCGATCAGCAGCCAAAGAAACGGCCGGCAAGACCGAAGCAGAAATGCGGGAGGAGCTGACTCAGCTTCTGGAAGAGTACTCGCGGCTGCAGACGCTCCGAAAACAACAGATTGAACAGCAGGCCGCCTCGGGCGGTCACCCGGCGAAGACGTTCTAATTCGGTCGATTTCCTGGTGGACCAGTCGTCCGACCGAGATCTGAGCCAATGCAGAAAACTCGCAGGTGAGAATCAATTTTCACCTGCGAGTTTCGTTTTCAACCACTTCGCAATCAACCACTTCGCAACCAGCCCGTTGAATCAGGTAGCGGTACGGCGGAAGCGTCTGGCCAGAACGCGTTTTCCCATGCAAAACCGGGCGGCTTGCGTCGCTCCGCTTCAGGGATCGGACTTGTTCAACGGACTGCGAACCTGCGACTTACGGAGAACTCGGCGACCTGGCCATCTTGTTGAGTTTCGTATCGACGACTTCGATATCGTTCATATTGACGACCGTCAGACCGGCTGTACCTGCCGCCGCGGCAAAATTGACTCCAGCAGCCGGCGTCAAACCAAATGCCAGCAGTCCCTGACCGCGTGTCACGGGTTCTCCACTGACCAGAAGCGCCATTTCTCTGGCGGATTTCGGGGCCGCGTCCACCGTCCAGACTCGGATTGGACGAGTCGCTTCCCCAGAGGTCAACTGGTAGGTCCCGCCTCGGAATTTTTCGACCTGAAACTCACCCAGCTTGTCGGTGGTCGCTTCCGCGACGACTCGCCGTCCCTGCCGGATGACAACCTGTTCGCCAGCCAGCGGACCGGCCTGCTTGTTGATGAGGACTCCGCGAAGAGTGCCGTCACTGGTGAGGACAATGTCCGCCACTTTTTTCGTCGCCGCTCTTGCCTCGACCGGTTTTGGGGGAGGCGGAAGAAGCTGTGCAGACGCCTGCGAAGTCACCAGACCAAAGCACACCAGACCGAACAGGGCGGGCTTCAGAAAACGTAATTCCTTCATTCTGTGTCCTTTCCCAAAGGAAGACGGCAAGAGCAACCAGCGCGGACCGATCCGCAGGATGGACTGCTCCAAACTGACAGGAGTGTTTTCCGGCGCACACGGAAAGCGACCGGAGAGAAATGCGAATTGTGAGGGGGGGGGGATTTTTCTGAGCAGGCAGAGGACGCCGCTCGCAGTTTCACCAGGACGGTGAAGAGGTGGGACCCGGATTCGGGCGGCGGAGTATCCGGCACGATTCGGCAACGGGTCAAGACCGATTGATCCTCGCCAGGGAAGCTCTCAGAACCGCTCTTGAGGCGATCTTCGGATCTGTGAGAAACTCCCACTTCCCGGTGACTCAGCACCGGACCTCACGACGAAGGACCGATCGGACTTATGGCAGGATCCCTCTCATCGCGTTTCGTGCCGACCGCAGCGCTGCTTGCCGTGGCGATGTTCGCGACAGGCTGCGCGACGATGCCGCAGGCCGTCTCCAATCCGATCCTCATTCGCAGCAACAATCCGGACGAGGTCTGGGAAAAAACGATTGACGTCCTGCACGCGTACCAGCTCCCGATCGAACGCGAGAACCGTTTGGATGGGACGATCGAGACCGAATACAAAGTCGGCTCGGGCCTGCTGGAGCCGTGGCATCACGACTCGGTCAGTGCGGGCGATCGTCTGGAAAGTTCGTTCCAGTCAATCCGGCGGCGAGCCACGATTTCGGTGACCCCCGGACAGGGCGGCTACCTCGTGGGTGTGCAGGTTTTGAAGGAGATTGAGGATCCGCAGGACCTGATCGTCAACTCGGCGGGCACGGCCACGTTTCCTCAGGCGTCGACGCTCAACCGCAATCTGGAGGTCGTCGTCGGCCCGGCGACTCCTGATGGCTGGATTCTCCTGGGCCGCGACAGCAACCTCGAGCAGGATCTGCTGGGCAGCCTCCACGCTGAGTATGCCAGGCCGTAAATTCAGACGGCAGAGAGTGGATCAACGCCGCTTGACCGTTCTGATCGGCCGGTTCAACCACGTGTTTTCGGACGGCTGGGGACTCATTGCTTTTTTGCCCCAGGAATCGCCGATAGGATGATATCCCACCACAAAGCGCGATCCCGTCACGACAAATTCCGTACGAGACCTTCCATGCCTCCGCAGACTGCTGATTCCGTTTCGACGAGTGCCTTTCAGTTTACGCGTCTTGAGGATGGCCGGCCGGTCCACCAGAACTCGCTGCAGCAGGCAGCCGGCGGCGAACCGCTGAAGGGTCAAACATGGATGTTCGTCTCGCCGCACGACGATGATCTGTGCATCGGAGCCGGGCTTCTGATACAGGCTGCTGTTGCAGCCGGAGTCGACGTGCAGGCCGTCATCGTGACGGACGGTTCCCTCGGTTATTGCGAGGCGACTCAACAGGAAAGCATCGTCGAGATTCGGAAAGCGGAAACGGTTCGCTCGTTCAACTTCCTCGGCGTTGAGGGATCTCACCTGACATTTCTCGGTTTCCCGGACGGTGGCCTCACCAGGTACATCGGACGTCGACGCGCGGTGGACGGCGATCCGCAGGTTGCCGGCTGCACCGGACTGCAGAACGCTTTTACGCACTCGCTGCGGGAGCTTCGTCCCAGCCACGTTTTTGTCCCGACGAAAATGGACCTGCACCCCGACCACCAGATCACGCACAACGAGTTGATGATCAGCCTGTTTCACGCGTCGGGAAAAATCTGGCCCGAGCTCGGCGATCCGCTGGACGTTCCACGAGTTCACGAAATGGCCGTGTACTGTGACTTCCCCAGCGACCCGCATCTGGAAGTGATCGGTGGAGAGTCTCCGTTCGAAACGAAACTCGCCAGCATCGCGGCGTACGAATCGCAGCTTCAAATCGCGGAACTGGTCGAGCAGCTCCGTTCGGCCGGACCGTTTGAGTATATTCGTGATGTCAATTTCAAACTCTATTCGCCGCAGCGGTATCGCCCGCTGTTTGCTGGCGACCAGGCCTGACCAGAATGTCGGAATCTGAAAATCTTCGCGGCCGGTTTCTGATCGCGGCCAACCATTTGCGGGACAGCAATTTCTACAAGACCGTTGTGCTGCTGCTTGAACACAACGACGACGGAGCGATGGGGCTGGTCATTAACCGCCCGATGGATGTCTCCGTCTCGTCGGCCCTCTCGAAGCACTTCGACATCCCCGATTGCAAGCACTTTCTGTACTGCGGCGGGCCGGTCGAGCCGAATGCCCTCTTGATCCTGCACAACTCGCAGGCATACGACCAGGAGCACTCGCCTGTCGTCCCCGGAGTCTACGTCGGCACCAGTCCCGATGTGTTCGACAAGGTCGTCGACGCGGCGGACGATCCCGACTCGACATTCAGCTTTCAAATTTTTTCCGGGTATTCCGGCTGGGGAGCCGGGCAGCTCGAAAGCGAGATCGACCGAGGCGACTGGTTCGCCCTTCCTGCCGAATCCAGCTTCTTTTTTCGTCCCGAACCGTACGAGATCTGGGAAGACACCCTCGAAGCGTTCCACAAATCTCACCGTATTCTGCCCGACCAGCCAGACAACCCTGAATGGAACTGACTTCACCTCACCGATGGCTGCCCACCGTTGCAGCTGCGGCAAGGTGAGTTCATGATGGAGGCCGTTCGGAATTTTCCGGCAAACATCCCCGCCTTCACGTCAAACCAGCCCGCCGCAGAATCCACCCGAAAGCGTATTGATGTCGCCCCGCGTCCTCACAGCTCTCCCCGTTTACAACGAAGAATCTCACGTCGTCGAGGTGCTCGCTGAAGTGAGCCGCTACGCCGGAGACATTCTCGTCGTGAACGACGGATCGAGCGACCTGACTGGTGAGGTCCTTGCCGAAGTCGCCGGAATCTCCGTGCTGACTCACGAGCAGAACCAGGGCTACGGAGCCGCCCTTCGCTCCGCTTTCTGCTACGCAATCAACAATGACTACGACGTGGTCGTCACGATCGACTGCGACGGCCAGCACGAACCGAGCCTCATCCCGGCTCTCGCCTCAAAGGTGTTTCCCGAAAACGACGAACCGTACGACATTGTTTCCGGCAGCCGATATCTCAAAACGTTTGACGATGCCAGCGTCCCGCCCGAGGACCGCCGCCGAGTCAACATGATGGTCACTGAGTTTCTCAACGCGGAACTCAATCTCGGCCTGACCGATTCGTTCTGCGGATTCAAGGCGTACCGGACACTACCGCTCGAACGACTGAACATCACGGAACTCGGCTACGCGATGCCGCTTCAAATGTGGGTGCAGGTCGCGAAGCTGGGCTTTCGTGTGAGCGAGTTTCCCGTGCCGCTGGTTTACCTGGACGAGGAGCGATCATTCGGCGGTTCGCTGGACGACACAAAACAGCGGCTGGCTTACTATCGAGACGTCCTGAACCGGGAACTCGACGCATTTGAAAAATCGAGCCACACCGCCAGAGGAACGCTCTGCGACTGACGCTGGCGGCGCGCCAGCACTCGGCAGCGCTTCGGACTGGTTGCCTCACACCTTGATCTCGTTTAGATCCATGCCTGCCCCAGCGAATCCCCCTGTCGAATTCTCACCCACCGCGGCTTCAACCGCGGAGGCAGATCGCCCCCGCAGCGACTCAAGGAGCCCAGGTCCCGTGGTTGATCCTTCGGAAAAAGAACCGATCGAGCAACCGTGGCAGCGGACCCGAATTCACGTTCCGAGAGAAGACGCGACGCTTCTGGCGATCCCACCTCTCGCCGATGCAGCGGGTCTGGTCGACAAAAACGCGGAATCGTTGAGCGGAACGGCGGTCGAAATCGGCGGTCGAACACTCGCGTCGCTTCGCCGGGAAACCCGCCAGCAGGCCCTGCTCGCGGCCGTCGAATTCACGACAGCTTTGATCGGGAAAGCTCCCGAGTTCAGCAGTCATGAAAAAGTCCTCGCGTCGGGCCACCAGCCGGAACTGTTTCACCCAGGCGTGTGGATCAAAAACTTTGCGACATCGGAACTGGCTCGCCGGTCGTCGGCGACCGGACTCAATCTGATTGTCGACAGCGACACGATTGGCTCCTGCCGCATCCGCGTGCCGGCAGGAACCCGGGAAAGACCGGTTTTCAAACAGCTCGACTTCGACACACCGAGGGAAGTGAAGCCCTGGGAAGAGGCCCGGGTTCTTGACCAAACGGTCTTTGCCTCGTTCGCAGATCGAGTCTCCAATTCGCTCAGAGAATTTGACGAGACGGGCTCACCCATCGCGCCGCTCATCGCGCGAGCGTGGCCGCAGGCTGTCGAGCACGCGCAGAAAACGGGTTCGCTTGCCGAGTCCCTGTCCCTCGTTCGAATGCGGCTTGAGCGGGAATTCGGATACGGGAATGTGGAACTCCCGGTCAGCCAGCTTTGCCAGCTCGAAACGTTCTCGTGGTTCGCGGCCGATGTGCTGCTGCGAGCCGCGGAGTTTCGTGAGGTCCACAATCGAACGCTTGCCGAGTACCGCAGAACCAACCGCATCCGCAGCCGAACTCACCCGGTACCAGCGCTGGCAGAATCGGCCGGCTGGATCGAATCTCCGTTCCGAGTCTGGCGGGTCGGCGAGTCACAGAGAAATGCGGTGTTCGTCAGGACGGCCGGCGGACGCACGCAGCTTTCCCGCCTGCCAGTCGAGGCGGGAATTTTCCTCGACGTCGACTCGCAGATTGACTGTGAGTCTCTCGCCGCGGAGCTCAGTCGCCTCGCTGAATCCGGAATCCGGTTTCGAACGCGGGCCCTCACCACAACGATCTTCACGCGGCTGTGTCTGGCCGACCTCTTCGTACACGGCATCGGCGGAGCGAAGTACGACGAGATGACCGACCGCATTCTCGCGCGGTTTTACGGCGTCCGCCCGCCAGGGTTCCTGACGCTTTCCGCGACGGCGTTCCTGCCAGTCGCCGCCCCGTTCAACGCAACTCACACCGACAAACACCGGCTTCGAACGATGCTCCGTGAGCTCCGGTACAACCCGCAGAAGCACCTTTCGACTGAACAGGCCGCAGAGGTCGCGTCGCTCGTCGAGGAAAAGCAGCGGCTGATCGTGGAGCAGCTAGAAGCGGAATCGCGACGGCTCAGCAGAGAGAAAGCCAACGGTCTGAGTGGAGCAAACCGGTATCGTCGATTCCCGCAGCTCAACCGCGAACTGGCCTTACGGACGGAGGCTCAGCAGCGGGCAATTCGTGAAGAGCTGACGTCGGTCGAACAGCAACTCGCCGCGAATACCGTGTTGAAATGCCGCGAATTTTCTCTGTGCCTTTACCCGGCCGAGCGGATTGAGAAGATGCTCACTGAGTTGCAGAAGCAGCTCACGCAGGACCGTCATCCGAACTGACCGCTGCGCTGACCAACCCGAAGCGTGAGCTTTGAAGTTGCACACTTTTGAGTCGCGAAGCGACGGCAGCACATAGCTGCGGGCGTCAGCCCGCAGAATACAAAGGAAAAACGCCCAAGCCGCGAAGCGGCGACAGTAAACGCGTCTGCTGCCGCCGCTTCGCGGCTCCGGTGTTCATTCTGGACCGCTACCGTGGGCTGATGCCCACGGCTATGTG
Organism: Planctomycetota bacterium; assembly: GCA_027623235.1. GTDB lineage: Bacteria > Planctomycetota > Planctomycetia > Planctomycetales > Planctomycetaceae > JAQBVJ01. The sequence goes on along the minus strand of JAQBVJ010000079.1, from coordinate 22,253 downwards.
CTGTCGCCGCTTCGCGGCTGAACTGTGCAACTTCAAAAACCGTGAGCGAGCGTGAAAGTCGAGCGGTGTTGCCATTCCGAAAGTCATTCGCCCCCGCTCACGCTTCGGGTTACTTTCCGGACGACTTCGGGCACTGTCCCATTTTAACGGGCACTGTCCCATTTTAATCTGCACGCGGAATTCTGCTCACACCGGAGCCACCATGCTGAAGCACACTTTGATTCACCCGACGATTAATCAGGTCCTCGGCCGGGCCGGACATCATTCGAAGATTCTCATCGCTGATGGAAACTACCCGGCCTACAACACGCTCGGCCCGAATGCCGAGCTCGTCAGCCTCAACCTGATGCCTGGCGTCGTGACATGCGCGCAGACGCTGGAGGCTCTGCTTTCGGCGATTCCGATCGACGCGGCCAACACGATGGGCATTCCGGAAGACGACCCCTACGCCGACGCGGGCGACCCGCCAGCGTGGGACGAGTACCGGGCACTCTTCAAGAAAAACAACCTGAACATCGAGCTGGAACCAATCCAGAAGTGGGATTTTTATGAGGCGGTCGCCTCGCCCGATCTCGTGCTCACCATTCAAACGGCCGACCAGGCTCTGTGGGCCAACCTGTTGTTGACCATCGGCGTCCGCCGGCCCGGTGAGTAACACAGCCTGACCAGTAACACAGCCTGACCAGTAACACAGCGCGGCGAGTGAAAAGGAACTGCCATGAACATTGTTGAAGCCCGGGTGAGCGAACTCGGCTATACCCTTCCCGACGCACCCGCCGCCGTCGGCGCGTACCTGCCGGCTCTGCGAACGGGAAACACCATCGTCACCAGCGGCCAGCTTCCGATGCAGGACGGCGGACTCACCTGCGTCGGCAAAGTCGGCGCCGAAGTATCCATCAAGGAAGCTCAGGCCGCCGCCCGACTCTGTGCGCTGAACTGCCTGGCGCAGATCAAAGGTGCCGGGATCCCACTGGAAAACGTGACGCGAATTTTCCGGGTCGAGGGCTACGTGAATTCTGCTCCCGGTTTTCACGATCAGGCAAAGGTCATGAATGGAGCCTCTGACTTTTTTGTCGATGTCTTCGGTGAGCTCGGTCGTCACACCCGCATCGCAGTCGGGGCGAGCGAACTGCCCTTGAACGCAGCCGTTGAAGTCGCGATCTGGGTCGAAGTGACAGACGGTTCTTACACTTAGAAATGCGTTCGAAATAACTTCCCGAAAGTAACCCGAAGCGTGAGTTTTGAGGTTGCGCGTTTTGTTAGAGAAATACGCCGAAGGCGTAAGACATCGCAACTTCAAAGAGCGTCAGCGAGGGCGAAATTCGAGCCGTGCGCGTGTGCGGCTCGGCAGGAGCCTCGCCCTCCCGCCGGGTAAACACCCTCTGCAGGAATGAAGATTCGACATGCCCAAACTCGACTTTCTCGGTATCACAGTCCTGGGCGATTACATCCTCAGCGAGGGGCCGGACGCGATTATCGAAAACCTGCTTCGCATCGGAGCAACTGCCGTCGCGTGTAACCCGACCGTCACTGCTCCTGGCGACGAGGCGACCGGCAGTTTTCAACCGCCGATTGATGCCGGAAGCAGCCCGCGCGTCTTCGACCGGCCACTGTTCGGCAAGCACTCGCTGTGGGTTCGCGGTGGAGTCAGCTACCACCCGCGGCAGGAACTTTATGCGGACTCGGCCTACGAAGCTCGAAAGCCGAACGACCTGACGGACGAGCACGGAGCGGTCATCGGCGAGTTCATCCGCAAGGCCGTCGACGCCGGTCTGAAAGTTTACTTCCAGGTCGGCGCGGTCCAGCCATCCGGCCTGCGTGACGAGGACAAACCGCGACTGCCGGACGGCTCGATTCCTCACAACCGAATGGCCAATACGGGCAGCCTGGCCAGCGAAGCGGTTCGCAGTTTCAACCGCGCCTACGTCAAAGATCTGCTCACTGAGTACCCCGAAGTCCACGGCTTCCGTCCGGACTGGCCCGAGTACCCGTGCTACACGCTCGGCGAAGTCTTCCAGGATTTCGGCCAGCACGTTGCCGCGTGGGCTCCGAAGAACGGCTTTGATTTTGAGTCTATCCGCGCAGAGGTCGGTGAGTTTTATGACCTGCTGCTCGGCCGAAGCCCGGATCGTAAATTGACCAATGCCGACTTCGAACGGACCTTTTCCCGCGAGACCGCGAGCGAGGGAATTCGCGAGTGGCTGCGGCTCAAGTCAGCTCTTTCGGTCGACATTCTTAAACACTGGCGGGACATCATCGCCGAAGCATCCGGCGGCAAGGGCGTCCTCTCGGCCAACGCCTTCATGACTCCTTACACGGTTGCGACCGGCTTCGACTTTGCCGGAGCGGCGGCCGTGTGCGAGGCGGTCTCGCCGAAGTTTTACACGATGCACTGGTCGCTGATGGTCAAGTTCTGGGCCGATCCGATTCTGGAAGCGAACCCGCAACTCGACGAAAGCACCGTCGTCGACTGTCTGGTCCGCATGATGGATATCGGCGATGGCGAGACCGGAAAAACAGTCGCCGATTACGGTTACCCGGCTCCGGACGAACCGCACCCGATCCCCGACGAACCGCAGCTACGTAAGCTCGAACAGGTGGCGCGGGAAGTCGGAGACGCGGCAAAGGTCACCCCGCTCGTTCACGGGTACGGTCCGCTCGACGATTTTCGCCGCCGATTGAAACTCGTCAGCCAGCACAAATCAGTCGCCGGCGTCTGGATCAACCGGTACGGCTACCTGAGCGACGACAAACTGGAGGCCATTCGCCGGGTCGCGGCCGGCGAGTAAGCTGCGCGGCGTTTCCTGGCCACAGATTCACGCAGATCAGCACGGATGGTGTGAAACGGAATCTGTGTTGATCTGCGTCATCTGTGGTTTCCTTTTTCTTGAGCATCACAAGCCATGTTCGACTGCCGAATCGATCGCCAACCCGTGCCCGACGACATCCTCGCGCCGTATCGAGACAGCACGGAATCCGCGTGCGACGGCGACGAACTTCGACAGAGGTTCGAGCAGGATGGCTACATTTTTGTGAGAGGCGTCGTCCCTCCGTCTGACGTTCAGGCAGCCCGCGACGAGGTGTTCGGCCGCCTTGCCGAAGTGGAAGAAATCGCCGAACCGCCTGGCGAGGGAATCTTCACGGGACACAGCCGGCGAGAGGAACTGCAGCCGGACAAGGGAGCCTTCTGGCAATCCGTTTCCGAAGGGCCGGCCATTCGTCGCGTGACCCACGCTCCCGGAACCGAAGCTCTTATCTCATGCCTGCAGGGCGAACCGGCGTTCGGGCACGACTTCATTTTTCTTCGCCCGGGAGTCCCCGGCCGCTTCACGTTCCTGCACTTCGACTATCCGTTTTTCTCGCGAGGCTCACAGCGCGTCGTGACAGCCTGGACCGCCGTCGGACCAGTGCCGACGATCGAGGGCGCATTGTTCATCGTCGAGAACTCGCACACCTTCGAGGACCTGTTAAAGGACACGCGTGAGATCGACTACAACTCGGCGGCCTCGCCTCAGGTTCAACTGACAGGCGACGCCGTCGAGTTCGCGCGAAGTCGCGGCTCAAAAATCCTGACTGCGAACTTCGAGCCTGGCGACGTCATCGTTTTCGGCATGTTCACAATGCACGGCTCGTTCGATAACGCCTCGCCGATCAATCGCACGCGGCTCACGACGGACGTTCGCTGGCAACCGCGTTCGGAGCCGGCCGACGAGCGATACATCGGTCTCAGCCCGAAAGGCACAACGGGGATTGGTTATGCGGAGCTCAACGGCGCGAAGCCGCTCACGCAGAACTGGCACGTTCGATGACCAACAGCAGTCGTGGTGTATCCGATCCCGAGTCATTAATCTCAGTCCACTGAAGCCCCCTGCCCTGCCCCCTCGGATAGACCCGCTCAGGATCCCGCCATGACCGACTGCCTCGTCAACATGTACAGCGACACCGTCACGAAGCCGACGCCAGCCATGCTTCAGGCGATGGTCACGGCCGAGGTCGGGGACGACATGAACGCTCAGGATCCGACAGTCAACCGGCTTGAGGCGATGGTCACGGAACTGCTGGGCAAAGAGGCCGCTGTCTACGCCTGCTCGGGAACTCAGTCAAATCAGATGGGCGTCCGCTGCCACACCGGACCGGGGGACGAGCTTCTGATCGAGGAGCGAGGTCACATCGCTAACTTCGAAGGGGGAGCTCCCGCACAGCTTGGCGGAGTCAGTTGCCGAACGATCCGTGGCGAGAACGGGCTGCTGGATCTCCACCACCTCGAAGGACGAGTCCGCGCTCATAACCAGCACCTGTGCGAGACGAAGCTGCTGTGCGTCGAGAACACTACGAACGCGGGCGGAGGCCGGTTCTGGCCGCTCGAACAGATGCATCGCGTCTGCGACTGGGCTCACGCCGCCGGGCTCAAGACGCACCTCGACGGAGCGCGGCTGTTCAACGCGGCCGTCGCTTCCGGCCACAGCGTCAAGGACATCTGCAGCGGCATCGACACGGTTTCCATTTGCTTTTCCAAGGGGCTTGGCTGCCCGCTGGGTTCAATTCTCGTCGGCGATGCCGAGTCGATCTTCAAAGCGCGACGAGTCAGAAAGCTGATGGGAGGTGCCATGCGTCAGGCCGGTGTCGTCGCGGCGACCGCCGTTTACGCCCTGGAGAATCATGTCGAGCGGCTGGCTGACGACCATGCCAACGCGCGGGCGTTCGCCTCAGCCGTGGCCGAAGTCGACGGAGTTACGATCGACCTCGACGCCGTGCAGACCAACCTCGTGTTCTTCGAGATCGATCCGAAAATCGGCGATGCCTGTCAGCTTTCCGCAGCTCTGAAGGCGCGAGGAATTCTCATCGGTGCGATGGGTCCACACGTTCTGAGAGCGTGTACTCACCTCGACGTCGATCGCGACGGAGTCCTGCAGGCTGTTCAGGGAATTCGCGACTGCATCGCGGCCGGGATCGGTCAGTTTCCCGAATCGAAGTTCGGTCCGTTTGCCCGCGCCTGAGTCGGCTTTCTGGAAAACATTCCGGCGACGAAAAAGAACACGGCACCGAAACAACAGCTCATGCCGAACCAGTCTCCGTTTCGAGCGTAAAAGCTCGTGCGGTTGTCGAGGGGCACGTCCATCACAAGTGTCGCGTGGATGTTCTTTCGCCACTCGCCGGTTTCCGGATCACGCATCGAACCGTTTTCCATCCGGCGGTGCTCCTCGTCAAAGATGAGGAACTGATCCGGTTCGAGAACGATCCCGTCGCCATCGATGATGGCTGAAACTCCCGTGTTGACCGCTCGGACCATCGGCGTGCGTGTCTCGATCGCCCGGAAGGTGGCCGTGATGAGGTGCTGATCCTGCTCGCTCGAATCCGCAAACCAGCCGTCATTTGTCAGGTTGACGAAGACGTCGATCGATTCGTCCGCTCCGTTTGAAATCTCCCGGACCAGTTGCGGCACCGTATCTTCGAAACAGATGATCGGGGCGAACGTCCATTTTCCGTGACGAAATAACTTTGCGGACTCGCCCTTCTGAATGCCGTAGTGCTCGGGGAACGGCGTCAATTTGCGGAGCCAGGGCATTTCTTTTTTCAGCGGAATGTACTCGCCAAAAAGGACACGGTGCATCTTGTCGTAGCGGTCGGTCAGACCGGTCTGCGGTGAGATGAACGCCGCCGAGTTGTACCGGTTGAGGCCGTCCTTCGTGGCGTGCCACGTGTCGACGCCGATCACCAGCCCGGCGTTGGCCATCTCAGCCATCTTTCGAAAATGGTCGGGAACGTGGTGACTTTCCCACGACTCCAGCCAGCGCGACTGACTTCTGACCGGCGGAGCCATTCGCAACAGATCCGTTTCCGAAACGCCCTCGTCAAGAACTTGCAGCGGCTCGCGGTACATCGTTTCCGGCCAGACGACCAGGTCGGGCTGATGCTTCACAGCCTGCCCGGTGAGGCCGTCATGGATCATGAAAATCTTTTCCCACTCCGTCCCGTCGTGTTTCATCGACGAGGGAAAGTGTCCCTGGACGAGAGCGATCCGAGGGCCGTCTTTGAACTCCGCCTGACCGCGACGCACGAAACCGTAGCTCAACGCGACGGCAACCAGAGCCACGGAAAAGCCGATGTGCAGCCACGGCCGTTTGAATTCCGCACGGCTCGAATTTTCGGCGAGGATGCCTTCCGCCGGGAGGTGCTCAAACTCCTTCGGCACCTGGACCGGCGGAAACAGTTTGAGCTTCTCAAGCCACTTCAGCGGAACGAGTCCCGCCACACATGCCGCACTCGCCGCGACCAGAAAGCTGACTCCGTACGCTCCTGTCACATCGCTGATCTGGATGAGCTCAGTCCACGCCCACTGCGTATGAGCCAGAAAGTACCAGGCAAACCCGGTCATCAGTGTCGCGCGAAGATACTCGAGTCCGACCCAGACAAGCGGCACGGCAACGACCATCGGGATACCGAATCGGAGCACGGCAGTTCGCGCGGCAGCGATGAAGACGGGAAAGTAAAACGCCAGGTAAAGTGAAAGGGCTCCCCAGGCAGGCACCATCGCCGGGTCGCCAAGCCTCATCCATTGCAGCGTGAAGACGGACCAGACCAAACCGCTCACGAAAAGCGAGCGGTACATCCAGCGCGTCTTCCGCTCGATCCGGACCAGCTGAAGCATCGGCACCAGGCTGAGCCAGGCGAGCCAACCGTAGTTCAGCGGCGTGAAGCTGGCCCACAGGAGCAGCATCGTCGTCAGCGAGCAGGCCCAGGCTCCGCGAGCCGGCGCCGGCTGAGACCTCGCCAGTTCCACGATGTCTCGAACGCTCGGCTCGTGGCGAGGCTTCGCTTTCTCTGGAGTCGGGGAGGACGTCTGCTGTTGATCGGTCATCAGTTTCGAAGCCATTTTGCCGTCCCTGGCTGAGGCCACACTGTCAATTGCCGAGCGATCACAGCTCGACATTCACCACAAAATGACGTCGACAAAATCTCCGCCGGAATACTCGACTGGTTCGGCCGGGAAAACAGCCATCGCGTTCGCATGACGAGTTGACTGCAGGTCCGATGAGCCGTGCCACTTCATCAAAGTGACCGCGGGCCCTTCGGCCGACCATTCAAACGCCGCCGGAAAGTACGTTTCACGATCGTCATTGTGAACGTGAGGGTGAGCCAGCCGCGCGGAAATCGTCTGCGGTTTCGCATCCTGATGACCACTGAGTCGTCGAATTGCCGTCCGCACGAACAGCTCGAAGCAGACCATACTACTGACCGGATTTCCCGGCAACCCGAATACCAGACACGAGTTCCGTCCTCCGTCCAGGCCATTCTTCGAGTCCGATTTCCGCCGCAGCACTCCGAACCAGACCGGCTTGCCCGGCTTCACACGGACCTTGTGGAAAATCTGCTCGACGCCGGCCCGTTCGAGTTCCGACGGGACCAGATCGAGCTTCCCGGCTGAAACGCCTCCCGACAGGAGCAGCACATCGTGCTGCAAGCCCACCTGGATCCACTGCCTCAGGTGTTCGCGTTCGTCTCTGGCGATTCCCAGCGGGACGGCCTGACCGCCTGCGTGCTCGATCTGTGCGGCGAGCATCGTCTCGTTGGAATTGCGAATCTGCCCTGGTCCGGGAGTCTCGCTGACCGGCACCAGTTCGTCGCCGGTCGCGAGAACTGCCATCGTCGGCCTCTGCCGAACACTCACCTGGGCACAGCCCATTTCCGCGAGAGCCGCAAGTTCCTGCGCCCTCAGAGTCCGTCCGGCTTCAAGCACGACCTCGCCGGACCGCATGCTGGTTCCGCGCCGGATCAAGTTCTGTTCCGGGTGAGTCTCTGCCGCGAGGATCCGCACTCGATCCGTGCCGACCGTTTCGGTGTCCTCGACTTTGACGACCGCATCGACGCCGTCGGGGATCGGAGCCCCCGTCATGATCCGAGTTGCCTGACCGGACTCAACGGCGCGTGAAGGAACCCGGCCGGCCGTCACTTCGTCGACGATCAACAATTCGGTGCCGGCACTTCGAATGTCCGCGCTTCGGATTGCGTAACCATCCATCAGAGCTTTGTCGAACGGCGGCGAATCGAGATCGCTGCGAACCTGCGCTGCCAGAGTCAGGCCGAGCGAATCGCCAAGCGCACAACTGACCGGCGCGAGCGGATCGACCTCACGCAGGATTGCTTCAAGAGCCTCAGAGACAGTCAGCATGTTCGTCTTCCGGATCGGTGACAGAGCCGGAAGCTTAGCAGCCTGCTGAAAAAGTGGCACGGCCTTCCAGGCCGTGCTTCCTCCTGAACGACGCATGGGCAGGGATGCCCATGCCACTTTTTCGACCTGCGGTCGGGTTCGCACGCTATTCGGGCGTCGCGATCTCGTTGAGCAGCGAGACGTAGGCCACGTCGGCGGCGAAGCGACCCTGGCGGTCCTGTTTGGCGGTCGCCAACTCGACCAGCAACTCCAGATTCGTGCGGCTGCTTTCCACGACATCCGGGCTGACACCGGTTTTTGTCGAGGCCGCAAATTCGACCAACTGCTGCATATTCCGCCAGGCCTGAGCGATCTCGAAGAGGTCTGCCGTTCCGTTTTTGTAGAACTCCATCTTCTGTTCGAGCAGCTTGCCCGAAGCCTCACTGGCCGCGGTAAAGCTCTCCTCAATGTCTTGTTCCGGACTGTCGAACGCGGTGAAGAAGTCAAAACGGGCGAGTTCGAACTCTGCGGTGGCGAGTTTGTCCGATCGCCCGATGCCGGCACCGAGCTCGTTCCAGCGGCGAGTCTGATCGACGACCTGAACCAGCATCTCCCGTCCGCGGACCGCTCCTTCCGGTGTCAGCATTTCCGCATGAAGCAGCATGGGCAGCGAGGCGAGACCGACTGAAGAATCAAAACGCCGCTCGATGAGATGCCGCTCGGCCAGGATCGTGGCGCGTTCCCCCGCGAAATCCGCCTGCTCTTCATCCCCTTCGACAGTTGCCAGGTCGAATTCCGCCTGAGCGACCATCGCCTGCGCCAGCAGCAGGTCGGCTCGCCACCCGACCGCGTTGGGTGCATTGAAGTCCCGCAACGCCAGCTCGACACGACGCAGTTGTTCAACGTAGCGCGTCGCAACGTCGGCCTGTCCGTCTTTCCCGGCCAGTCGGAATTCGGAATCGGCCGCAAACTGAAGCTGGTCGAGATGATCGTGCAGCGGCATCAGGCCACGCCGGAACGACTGGAAGCTGCTGTCCGCCAGGCTGCGGCTGGTCGCCAGAATCTGCTCCTGAGCCTCCGGCGAGTACCGTGGCGCGGCCTTCACGTCGGGCTGAGGTGCCGTCGAAGTGGCGGCGGGAGCGGCCGTCGTTTCGGAACGCGTCACCTGTCCAGGGATGACGTTTTTCTCAGACGCTCCGTCCCGCTGGGTCCCGCGAAAAATTTCGATCTTCTGCTGAGCGGACGCGACGGCGGCCCCCTGAAAAACGACCGCACTCAACACGCAGATCAACTGGCATTTACGACGATTCATCATGACTCCCATTCGTTTCCGCAGTGCCCGCGTTGTGGTCATCCGCCGTTTGACGCAGGCCGAACCTCCAGGTTCCCGAGATCGTATCGTCCGCACAGCCCCCGCATGTTCGAAGAAAACGGAACCTCCCGGCAAATTCGCTCAAGTCGCAGACTCTGAACCAGCACAGCTTTCCAGGAGCCCGACAGCTTTCCAGGAGCCCGGGGCTCATTTTTTCTTCGGGCGGAACGCGACGATTCGCTCTTCGTTCGTCGTCAGAAAGGGGCCGTCGAGAAGGTCGACGCAGTAAGGAATTGCCGGAAAGATCGCGTCAAGGCACTCGCCGATCGCCTTCGGCTGGCCAGGCAGGTTCACGATGAGAGCTCCACTGCGAATGCCGGCTGTCTGTCGCGAGAGGATCGCCGTGGCGACTTTCTCCAGCGAGACTTTGCGCATGAGCTCGCCGAAACCCGGCATGAGTTTTTCCGAGACCGCTTCGGTGGCTTCGGGAGTGATGTCGCGTTTCGCCGGCCCCGTCCCGCCGGTCGTGATCACCAGGCAGCAATTCTCGTCGTCGCAAAGCTCGATGAGTGTCGCCTCGACGACAGGCTGATCATCCGAAATGACGCGCGCGACCGCTTCCCACGGCGACGTCAGAACCTCGCCCAGGTAATCCCGAATCGCCGGCCCGCCCCGATCTTCGTACTCGCCGCGCGAGGCTCGGTCGGAAACGGTGACAATGCCGATGCGTGCGGTGTCGCTCATTTTTCTCTGCCTTCTGGATGACCTCAGCGCAAAGGCGCTAAGACGCAGCGATTCGCAAAGGAAGACCAACTTCAAATCTTTGCGGACCTTTGCGCCTCTGCGTTTTTGCGCTGAGGTCCGCGCAGCATTGTCACTCAGTCGTGGCTTTTTCTTCCTTTGTCGGTGCTCCCTCCGGGCGGAGCAGCGGGAAGTAAATCACTTCGCGGATCGAGCGGCTATCGGTCAGCAGCATGACGAGCCGGTCGATGCCGATGCCCAGGCCTCCGGCAGGAGGCATGCCGACTTTCAGCGCCTGGATGAACTCCGTGTCCATCTTCGCCATCGAGTCCTCATCGTTCAGCCCGTCGAGCTGCGTGCGGAACAGCTCTTCCTGAAGGCGAGGATCGTTGAGCTCGGTGTAGGCATTCGCCAGTTCCATGCCCTTGATGAAGAGCTCAAACCGCTCGGCGATTTCCGGCTGACCGGTTTTGCGTTTGGTGAGCGGGCAGATCGAAGCCGGATAGTCGATCACGAAGACCGGGCCGACCAGTGAGTCCTCGACCTTTTCTTCAAACACGTTGTTGACAATGACGTCCGGATGCCGGCCTTCGACTTCGATGCCGAGCGACCGGGCGATCTCCGCGACGGCGGCTGTGTCCGACATCTCGACACCGGCGTGCTCTTTGAAGAGGTCGCCGTATTTTTTGCGAGGCCACGGTGCGGTGAAATCGATTTTGTCCTCGCCCCACGGCAGGACCATTGTGTCGCTGATTTCGCGGATCGCGTTGCAGACGATCTGCTCGGTCAGTTCCATCATCGATTCGTAATCGCCGTACGCCTGGTAAATTTCGATCATCGTGAATTCCGGATTGTGAGTGGCGTCGACACCCTCGTTCCGGAACACGCGGCCCATTTCGTAAACCCGCTCGATTCCACCGACCATCAGCCGTTTCAAATGCAGCTCCAGGGCGATCCGCAGGTACAGCTGGATGTCGAGCGCGTTGTGGTGCGTAGTAAACGGCCGCGCGGCCGCCCCGCCGGCGATCGCGTGCAGCACCGGCGTTTCGGCCTCGACGAATTTATTGCCCCGCAGCGTGTCGCGAATCGAGCGGATGATCTTTGTCCGCTTGAGCATTTTCTCGAGGACGCCCTCATTATAAATGAGGTCGATGTAGCGCTGCCGAAGCAGCATCTCGGTGTCTTTGGCTCCGTGAAATTTCTCCGGGGGCAGGGCGAGCGACTTGCAGAGCACCGTGACACCGGTGACGAAGACGGACACCTCGCCGGAGTCGGTTCGCTTCATTTTCCCGTCGATGCCGACCAGATCGCCCAGGTCCAGCGCCGAGAGCAGCTCCCAGGTTTCCGGTGCGAGGTCACCTCGACTGAACAGCAGTTGAATCCGGCCGGACCAGTCTTTGAAGTCGAAAAACCGCAGCTTGCCGGCCTTGCGGCGGGACATCAGCCGCCCGGCAATCCGGACTACTTCTCCCGCGACGCCGGACTCTTCAGGGCATTTTTCGCGAGCTTCTGCAACCGAAATGTGCCCGTCGAACCGCTGGCCCCAGGGGTCCAGGCCGAGCTGCTCAATCTTCTCCAGTTTTTCCAGTCGAGCCTTTTCGAGGCGATCGGCCATCGATGACATGAGTCTTCATTCAATCGTCAGAGGAGTGAGGCCGCTCCAGCCGGACATCGGCGAGCGGTGGGGCGGGAATCCTGGATCATGCCCGAGGGATCGTCAACGGCCCGCCACTCGGCCATTCAGGCCGCAGAATTTGAGCCAGCCGGGAACGCTGGTTTGCCCGTTCCACCAGCCTCAGAAAGATATTCAGAAGGCGAGGCCAAACCGCACCAGCGCCACGACGCTTCGCCATCATCCGATTTCAATACAAACGGCGAACTCTCAACGGCCAGTGCCCTGTCAGAGCAAATCCCACGACAGGCAACACTGACAGCCCGTTGAAAAACTGAATTGGCACGGCCTTCCAGGCCGTGATTCATTCAGAATTCCGCATGGGTGGGATATCCATTCCACTTTCAACAGACTTCTAAAACGGATCCCGCCAGACCGCGAGCTACAGCCGCTTGACGAGTGCCAGCTGAAACTCGACATCGAAGAATCGATTCGCCGTGCCGCTGCGGAGAGGGACGACGGTCGCAAATCGGATGGCCGTGTCTTTCTGCCATTCCGTGTGCAGGCCGATCGTCATGTTCAGGACGTCGATCCGATTATCGAGGTTCCCGACCGCGATCGAGCCAACGTTAGCGATATGTGCATCGTTCAGTGCTCCGGTGTAGTGCAGCTCAAGTACCGACGCCACGCCGGTCAGGGTGCTTTCCGGATCGTCATCTTTCATCCACCAGTATCCTGCCGAGACATCCAGAAACAGCAGCGTCTGCTCAACGATGCGCCCCGTCGAGGTTGTCATCGCCACGGAATCAAAGACTTCAATTCCATCTCCGTTCGCGGCCACATCCACCTGCGCGAACACGTGAAAAAACCAGTCTTCGCTCGGTGTTGCCTGCAAAGCAAGGTACGGCAGCAGGTGAACGGCTTCGTTCTGAATTGTGATCTGCGAACCGAAGAATCCGATATCAGCGTCGCTGCCAGTCGGGGCTGTCACAGCGAGCCCCATAGCCAGCGCGTAGTCAGAATCAACATAGAGGAGATTCTTCAGCGTGACGACCAGGTTCCCCACACCATTAGAATGCGCCGAGGTCATGCCCTTCGTGATGTCGGTCTCTGCGGAGATCGGCAACCGGACTTCAGCCGACCAGTCACCATCCGCAAAAGTCCGCTCCACTCCGAATGTGAACTGGTTGATGTCGCCGTTCACATTTCCGCCCGGGCCGCGGATTGTCGTCGCATTGTGGAAGTGGTTGAAGAAGACGAAGGCTCGGTCTGTTGGCAGTGCCCTGGCCTGCTCGTTCTTGTACCGCCGCGCCGAACCGCCGCTCGGCACTCCGACTGAACCGCCGCTCGGAACTCCGACTGTGGGGAACAATGGGTCGTTGTTGTGACGGACCTGCTGGATATCAGTCACGGACAGCGTGTTGAAGTCACCAAAGAGATCCGGCGCTCTCGACAGCCGCGCCAGGTACGGGCGTTGTCCCGGCGGCATCTGCAGATTCGCGAACGGAGACAACGGAGAATCCAGCGGGCGCAGCGGCGAAGGGGCAAGCCGTGGCGCAGTCACCTTTCCAGGCGGCTGAGGATTCGTCGCAGAAGGTGGTTGAGGTTTCTCGGCGTCCGGACTGCCGCTGGTCGACGGTGGATCGGGTTTTGCTGACGGCGGCGTCTGCGGCAGATCCGCCGACGAATTTGGTTTAACAGTCGGAGGAGCAGGAGTGGGCTCGTCCTGCGCACTTGCCGCCGCGAGGAAAGAAGTCAGGACAAGTCCCGTCAGGCAGGCAGTCGCCCTGCACTCCCAGTTCCGTAGTTTGAACATCAGTTTGACCTGAACGCGTAGGTCGACATCCAACCGAAATGATCTGGAGCGCTATCCAGAATGAGGACGACTTCGTTGGATGCTGACTAACAGGATAGTGTCCGTAATGACGCATCATCGGCACGTCCTGGCCGGTGCATGACTCAATACCGCATCACCACCCCACCTCACCTCAAACTGCGCAGTCTCTCAAGCATCTGACCGGACAGGTTTTCCAGGTCAGCGTAATCCGACCGCTCCGGCAACTCCTCCGCCAGAGTTCGAAACAGTTTCTGTGCTTCTTCAATCAGTTTGAAGGACTCTTCAAACCGCTGCCGCTGCCCTTCAAGCTGACCGAGATTCAAAAGGATCTGCGCCACTTCCGCGCGATAAACCGGGACCGCGGGATTTCGCGCAGTCAGTCTTCGAGCCGCAGCCAGGGCCCTCGAGTAGTTATCGACTGCTTCCTCGATCAATGCGGGAGCCACCTCCGCCAGCGCGGCCTCCAGGTCTGCCAGCAGGCGATAGCTGAGACTCAGCATATAGCGGTCCCGGAGATCTTCGGGCTCCTCGTCAAGCAGAGACTCAAACTCGCGAATGGCGAGTCGAATATTCTTCTCGACAGCCTGAGCGTCTCCGACATCGAGTTCCACGTTCGCCAGGTTGTACCACCCTTTGGCGAGGTCGCGCCGCAGTGTCCGGTCACCTGGCCGGACCGGCAACGTTTTATTGCGCTTTGTCTGTGCCTCACTCATCAGCTGACGGGCTTCGTCAAACGCCCGCTGCTTTCGCTGCAGCAGACCGATATTCATCCAGCCATTGGCCAGCAGTCGCTCGAATTCAAATCGCTCCGCCGCATCGACCGTGGACTCCACAAGCACCAGTCGCAGCGACACCACCTCGTCAAAGTGCTTCCGGGCCGAGTCGAAGTCACCGGCACTGGTTGCCAGTCGACCAAGCGCATTGATCGTCTTGCTGAGGGCCTGAGAACGTGTCTTTGAATCAGGCTGTTTCCGGCACAGCTCGCGCTGCATCTGCAGCGCTTTCTCGTAGGACGCCCTGGCCGCGGCTGCCGAATCCAGTTCTTCTACGATTAACCCAAGTCGAAAATGGCTGTCGGCAACTTCCGCATCCAGCGTCGGGTCGTTTGAACGTCGCTCGATCAACCGACCGTAATAATCCCGCGCCAGCTTCAGCAGGTCTCGACGCAGTCCCTGAAACCCCGGCTCGTTGAGCAGCCGGTCTTCACTGACTCGCGTAAACAACACATTGACCGCCTCGAGGGCATCCTGAAAGCTGGCCTCGGACAACTGCTGAGCTTTCTCCGTTTTCACATTCGCCATCGCAAGACCGACAACAGAAAACAGAATGACTGAAACCACGACTCCCGACAACGACGAAACGACGGGGTTGCGACGACTCCACCGCCACAGCCTCGCCGCCACACCAATCGGTCGGGCCAGAATCGGCACGCCGTCTAAATACCGCTGCAGTTCGTCGGCGAGTTCTCCGGCCGTGGAGTATCTCCGGTTCGGCTCTTTCTCGAGACACTTCATGCAGATCGTTTCGAGATCCTTGTCGACGGCAGCGTTGAGTTCCTGCAGAGGTACGGGGGCGTTTTCCAGAACCTGCCTCATGGTCGTGATCGCGGTCGCTGCTTTGAATGGCGGCCGGCCGCTCAGGACATGATAAAGCGTTGCCCCAAGCGCATAGACATCCGCTTCCGCAGTGACTTTGCCCGCGTCGCCGAACTGCTCCGGTGGCATGTACGGCGGAGTTCCCATCGATTCGCCGACTCTCGTCATTTCGATGTCAGCGTCAATGATCTTGGCCAGCCCGAAGTCTGCGATCCGCGGTCGCCCCGTGCCTGACTCGATCAGAATATTCTGCGGCTTGATATCGCGATGCAGGATGCCCTGCTCGTGCGCTGCCTGGACCGCTCGACACACGGGTTCGAGATACCGGGCCGCCTGATGACCTTCGACAGGATTGTCGCGAATGATTTCGGACAGGCTTTGCCCCTCCACGTACTGCATCGAAAAATAGTGAGACCCATCGGACTCGCCGACCTCGTACACAGTGACGATATTGTCGTGCTGCAACCGTCCTGCCGCCTGAGCCTCCGTGTGGAATCGTTCGATGGCGCGAATTCGCGCACCGGAACTCATCCCGCTGAGCTTCTCCGGACGGATGACCTTCAGTGCGACAATTCGACCGGCCTGCTTCTGCCGCGCCTTGTAGACAAGGCCCATTCCCCCCTGCCCCAGGATCCCAAGCACTTCATAATTTGCAGGGAGTGACGACGTTTTCCGTGCCCCTGACGCTGCCCCTGACCCTGACGACGGAATCAGATCCTGATTCATCGTCACAATGTCTGACGGGTCGTGCCCGGCCTGCACCTGCGTCTCAACGCCAGACTGATCTTTCACGGTGACTACATTGGCCTCACCAATGTCATGCGACTGTGAGGCGAGTGTCTGGTCCGCATCCTTCGCTTTGTCGAAGTCGACCTGTACGATCGTCGAACAGGCCAGAACAGAGGACTCGCTTTCCAGAGTGGCCAGCGGATGCTCGGCGCTGAGCAGATCGAACACGCTGTCGACGATGTTTTCCGAGCCACTGAAGAGGGATCGGTATTCTTCTCGAACAGGATTTCGACCGTGTCGAAACTGGAAATGCAACTCGACCAGCAGGAGTTCACGCAGCAGAACCGTCCTGCCGACGCCGTCCCATCCGGACAAGCAGTCCGAAAGTGACATCGAGCTTCCGGCTGTCAGCTCTTCTCCGAACTTACTGCAAATCGTCATTGCTCGCGCTCGATCGGGTTCGCTGAGCAAAGCAAGCGTCGGCATCTCGGTATCCATCAAATGTCCTCAGCAATCAACCTGTTGAAGCAGTGACAAGGGCCGCCCATGCCGTCTTCGGGATGGCTCATGGCCCAGCCTGTCGTACCTGATCGGAGGCGTCTACTGACGCCGGGCCTGTTGCGGTCGACCGCAAAAACAATTCGCGGCCAGGAAGCAGCACACGACGCATGAGTTGGACGAACGAACGCCGCCAGGAGGCAGGATTCCGAGGGGTTCCAGTTTGTTCCCTGCCAGGCAGATTACCCCGAGCGAGACTCGAACGGACAGCGAATCCCCATTGGAAAACGACATTTCCAGAATCAGGCGAAGCAGAAGCCGACGCTCAAATTCGCTGGCTGGTCGATTGCCGCGAATCGCTGCCCGACGACGTACGCGCTGCGATTCTGCGGATCACAAGAGGACGGCTGTGTGGCTCGCTGGGCCACAGCGTTGACCTGGCGACCTTTCGGACGTAGCGTCCACTGTCGCCGCGGTGCATTCTGAACCAGCGTGTTTTCAGTCGACGTGGCAGCAGCAGCAATTCGTTCGAGAGAAATTGGACACACGATGGCAGAAGGCACGATTAAGAAAGTGACTCAGAAGGGTTTCGGATTCATCGACACGGGTAACGGCGGAGACCTGTTCTTCCACTCGTCAAACCTTGAAGGCGTGACATTCGAGCAACTCTACGAAGGTCAGAAAGTGACGTTCAACGAAGGGCGCGGAGAGAAAGGCCCACGGGCCGAAAACGTCAAGCTGGTCTGAAGGCTGGTCGAAACAGCAAACGCAGTCAGACGCGAAGCCGGCGGACCTCCGCCGGCTTCTTGCGTTTAACGAGGGCCGAATCTCAGGAACTGGTCGAGCTGCACGGCATCAAGTCGGCCGTCGAATGGATCGGCAATTCCGCAGCCGTCGCCCGGAAGCACTATTTGCAGACGACGGAGAGTGACTTTCTGAGAGCGATCAGAACCGACGTTGGATCCGACGTTGGATCCGACGCTAAATCCGACGCTAAATCCGACGCTATGACTGTCTCGCAAAGCCTCGAAGCGGCCCGTACGGAACCGAAGCCGAAAACGTCAGAAAAACCGTTGGTTTTGCAGGGCGAATCGAAACTATGCGATTCTGTACCAGTCACTCAAGTGCCCCGAGCGGGACTCGAACCCGCACTTGCGGCATTTTAAGTGCCGTGCCTCTGCCAATTGGGCTATCGGGGCCAAGGCGGAAGAATAGCCAGGCTCGATTTCTGTTCAATGACGAGCGACGAATCAGCGCAGAAGGGGAAACCGAATAATCCGTGCGACCCCATTGACACATCCAGTGATCGAATAGTGACCGGGATCTCAAATGTCTGGTCGAGGCAGTGAGATAGGAATCCGGGCGGACGAATTTGCGTGCCAGAATGGTAGAATTCAGGTACCCTGCGGGGACTTTGAGGAGCGTGCACTCTCCTCACGAGTCACTCTCAACGACGTCGCCACAGCGTGAGGCCTCGACTTGTCGACAGTCAAAGTTGCCTCTGATTTTCTCAGCCAGCTTGAGCGCAGTGAATTGCTCACGCCGGATCAGATCGCGCGCGCGACAATCAAGCTCGGTATCTCCGGTAACGATTCGCCGGTCGCGGTTGCGAAACTGCTCGTCAAGTTTGGAGCAATCACCCGACTGCAGGCGATGCGGCTGCTTGAGGGCAAGGCACGAGGTTTCTTCGTCGATCGATTTCGAATTGACGACATCCTTGGCTCAGGTGGAATGGGCTGGGTCTATGTCGCACGAGACATGGACAACGGCGAACGCGTTGCCCTCAAGATGCTGTGCGAACAGAATGAAAAAGACATCGGGCTGCTCACCCGTTTCAAGCTGGAGGCCAAAGCCGGCATGATGATCGACCATCAGGCCGTCGTCCGGACTCGCGAGTACGGTCGATCGAGCGGGCTGTACGGCGACGTCCACTTCATGGTCATGGACCTGTTTGAAGGAGTGGGCATCGACGAGTTCGTTGCCATGGCCGGGCCGATGCCGTGGCAACTGGCCTGCCATGTTTCGCGCTACATGTGTGCGGGGCTGCATCACTCGCACCGCCAGGGATTGATCCATCGAGACGTTAAACCGGCCAACGTCCTCGTTGACACGAATGGCAGCGCGGCGATTCTCGACTTTGGACTGTCGCTCGTTTCCAACGACGATGACGACGATGAGTTTTCTCTCGCCATGATCTTCGGCCACGACTGCCTGGGCACCGCGGACTTCATCGCGCCCGAGCAGGCCGTCGACAGTTTCAACGTTGACCACCGGGCCGACATCTACGGTGCCGGCGCCACGATGTACTACGCGTTAAGCGGGCAGGTTCTGTTTCCAGACTGCACAACCCGGCTTGAAAAAATCGAAGCACAGAAAAAACTTCATCCTCGCCCGATCAATGAGCTCGTTCCTGACCTGCCGGACAAAGTCGCAACGATCGTCCGCCTCATGCTGAAGAAGGATCCGGATAAACGGTTTCAGACCGGCAAGATGGTCTGCAAGTACCTTGAGGAATTCGGGAAACCCGCGCCGATCCGCTTCGACTTCAACAAGATCCTCGACCGCCGCTACCAGGTCGCTGTTCAACGTCAGAAACTGCTCGACGAGAAATCCCAGCGAGCCCGACAGCAGACCAACTTCGCGATCTGCAACATGGGCCCCAGCGGCGCCCGCGCCTCTCAATCGGCCATTGAGACGACAATCCGCAAGGACACTGAAGTCAAACGCCAGCGGCCAGCCGCTCCCCCGCTGCCGACTGTCCCGCTGCCGGCTGTCCCGCAACCCGCACCTCGAATCCACCCGCCCGACGCAGGACCACCACACCAAGTCTGACGGTGACTGTGGCAAGCGGCAGATCCTGAGTTCGATTGAAACTATCGACGCAGAACGCTCGTGGGGAATCCGCCCTCAATTCAAGCCGAACTCTTTGATCCGGCGGTAGAGGGTCCGCTCCGGCATGTCCAGCAGCGCGGCCGCTTCCTTGCGGTTGCCGTCGGTCAGTTCGAGCGTTTTCTCAATGTAGTACCGCTCGATTTCCTGCATCGAGCGGCCGACCAACGCATCGGATCCGCTGAGCTTCGGCGCGGTCAGACCCACCGGAACATCGTCCTCATCCGTCGATGACTCGATCGGTGGGATGTCGTCCGGCAGATCGTCGACGTCGAGCACTCCGTCGTAGTCCTGCACAAACATGGCTTCCAGAGAATTGCGAAGCTGACGGATATTTCCCGGCCAGTCGTGCCGGATCAGCGACTGCCGGGCGGCCCGCGTGATCGTCGGTTTTTCCACGCCGTGCAGGTTCGAAAGCTGCTCCAGAAAATGTTCGATGAGCAGCGGGATGTCCGCGCGGCGCTCCCTCAGCGGTGGCAGATTGATCGAGTACACCTTGAGGCGGTAGTAGAGGTCCTCTCGAAACTTCCCGGCCTCGACCGCCTTCTCAAGATTGGCATTCGTCGCCGCGACCAGCCGGACGTTGATGTCCATTTCCTCGTTCGAGCCGACTCGGGAAATCTTGCGTTCTTCCAGAACCCGCAGCAGTTTGATTTGCGTGTCGACGGGCATCTCGCCCACCTCATCCAGAAACAGAGTGCCGCCGTTTGCGTACTCAAACTTGCCGATGCGCTTGCTGTCGGCGCCGGTGAAGGCCCCTTTTTCGTGGCCGAACAACTCGCTCTCCAGAATGCTCTCCGGCAGCGCGGAAATGTTGAGCGGCACGAACGGTTTGTTTTTCCGGTTGCTGTTCTGGTGGAGGGCTCGCGCGACCAGTTCTTTACCGGTCCCGTTGTCACCTCGAATGAGCACCGTCGTGTTCATCGGCGAGACCTGCTTGAGCCGGTCGATGATTTTCTTCATCGACGGGCTGTTCCCGATGACACCCTCGAAGCCGAATTTCTCATCAAGACGCCGGGACAGTTCGGCGTTCTTGCGGAGCAGCCGGATGCGCGTTGAGGCTCGTTCGACAGCCTGACGAAGCTCGCTGATGTCGACCGGCTTGGTGAGGTACATGAACGCGCCGGCCTGTCCCGCCGCCAACGCCGATTTGAACGACGAATGACCGGTCAGGAGAATGACCTCTGCGTCCGGGAGTTCTTCCTTGGCTTTCTGAAGCAGCTCCAGGCCGTCGATCTCACCCATCTTCAGGTCTGTGATGACGACATCGAACTCGTCCGATTCGATCAGCGCGAGCCCTTTTTCGCCGGAGCCGGCGACCTGACACTCGTAGCCGTGCGGTTCCAGGCTGTCTGCAACGGCTTCGGCATGATTCTCGTCATCGTCCACGACGAGAACCCGAACCGGGATCGACTGCAGATCGGTTGTGTCCTTTCCGTCGGGCATGAGCGTTTCGAAAGTCACCGGTTGAGAGGCTGATATTGGTACAGAGGAAATTCTACTGGCACCGATTCCGCATCACATTGTCGCAGGAACCGGCCGATCGCGAGGGGCAATTGTTATTCGATCAGTTTTGTGATCGGGTACTCGACAATCCCGCGAGCGCCCGCGGCCTTCAACTGAGGCACGATTGTCCGAACGACTGCCTCGGTCACGATCGTGTTGACGTCAATCCAGTCCGGATCGGACAGCGATGAAACGGTCGGTGTCTGCAGCGCCGGAAGCTGCTTCAACACAGCTTCCAGATCCGTCTTCCGAACGTTCATCATGAGGCCGACTTTGCCTTCCGCCGCAAGGCACGACTTCAGCATCAGCGAAATATTCTCCAGCTTCGACCGTTTCCAGTCGTCGGCCCAGGAATCCTTGTTCGCAATCAGCCGCGTTGTGGACTCAAGAATCACTTCGACAATTCGCAGATTGTTCGCGCGTAGCGAGCTGCCCGTTTCTGTGACCTCAACAATCGCGTCGGCCAGGCGAGGCGGCTTGACTTCGGTCGCTCCCCATGAGAACTCCACGTGAGCGTTCACACCGTGCTTCTCCAGGTGAGCTTTCGTGAGGCCAACCGCTTCCGTCGCAATCGTCTTGCCCTCAAGATCCTTCACCGACTGCACCGGCGAATCTTCCGGCACGCAAAGCACCCATTTCACCGGACGGCGGCTAACCTTCGAAAAAACCAGCTCCGTCACTTCGTGGACGTCGGCCTGAGTTTCGACAACCCAGTCGTGACCCGTGATTCCGGCGTCCAGGATTCCCTGCTGAACATACCGGGCCATTTCCTGAGCTCGGATCAGCAGACACTCAATTTCGTCATCATCGATCTGTGGATAGTACGACCGCGACGAGAACGTAATGTTGTAACCTGCTCGCTGGAAAAGCTTTGCGGTGGCATCCTTGAGGCTGCCGGCTGGGATTCCCAGCTTGAGAACCCGATCAGACATAACTCACTCAACCCTGCTGAAAAGAAGAAATACGTGTCGAAACCCGACTTTGCAGCCATCGTACGCAAGTCCGGATCCCCAAACAACGAAGCCGGTTCGCAGCAAATTTCGCTGATGAGTGAACCTTAAAGGGCGGTTGAGGGTCTCTGTCAGAAACTCTTAGACGATTGCTCCTGTCTGACGGCAGCGTTGAGTCGCGACGATTCGCAATGCCGCGCCCCGCCTGAGCTGACCCGGCCCGCCTGAGCTGACCCGGATTGAGGCTGACCCGGATTGAGGCTCACTCAATCGACTCGCCGTTGCGAGGCTTCGCAATTCTGCCTTGCGACACTGACCGTGTTGCGGCAAAACCGTGTTGCGGCAAACCCCAGGGCCAGCGCACACTTAGTCCTTGAACTGCCACGCTTTAGAGCGTTTTCGTTGTCCTCAATCGACCACTCGCCCCGCACCTTC
>JAQBVJ010000078.1 GCA_027623235.1 Planctomycetota bacterium | reverse complement strand
AATCATGGCATCCCTGCTAAGAAGTGAACTGAACTCGAAGCAGAAATCATGACCCATGACACGAGCGAGCGCAAGTTAACCTATCTTCCGCAAGCTACCCTGAGTGCGCCCCGTCTGGGCAGCGGGCCGACGTCCTTCGATCGGCGGCAGTACATCGTGTGACGAAACAGCATGTTGTTCCGTCCAGAGGCGGTGCTGGCCGGGGGCCTCGCTCTCCTGCAGGTTTACTGCATCAATTGAAAATACGACGCTCCGGCCTTGTCCACTCGGAAGGCCACCAAGCGGGTTGATTCCACCTCGGTTACGTAAATCGTTCTGCCGTCGGGGCCGCCGAAGCACAGGTTGCTCGGCGATTTTCCAAGAACGTTGATCTCCTGGAGGATTTCTCCCGCAGGAGACAGTTTGACGACCGTGCCTTTGCCGTAGCGGGTGACGTAGAGGTTTCCGTCGACGTCGCAGCGGTGGCCGTCGAAACCGTGGTCCTCGAACTTTTTGAAGAGGCGTTTGTCGGTGAGCGTCTTTTCCTTTGTGATCGTGAAAGCCCAGATGTTTCGCTGGGCACTCTCGTTGACGTAAAGCGTTTTTCCGTCCGGGCTGACTTCGATGCCATTTGTCGTGCCCATGTCAGGGGCCACGACAGTCGTTTTCCCATCGCGGTCGATCCGCCAGATCTGGCCGGTGCTGTTTCCCCAGTTCGGGTCGCTGGCCCACAGCGTTCCGTCCGGGCCGATGGCCAGATCGTTGGGCTGATTCATCTTCGGGTTATGAGCCAGCGTTGTAATCTCCTTCGTTTGCGGGTCGACTCGCAGGATGCTGTGTCGAGCGTAGTCGGCGACGAAGAATGCTCCGTCTTTGTCGAAGCGGATTCCGTTACCGACGCTGCCTTCCGGAAGCGTGACGAAGATCCCGCCGACGCCCCTCGGAGTCACTCGGCCAATCGTCCCCTGCCTGCCGAAGTTGACGGCAAAGATGTTTCCTTCCGCGTCGCAGGCCGGACCCTCGATGCCGCCGGTGAATTCGCCAGCCAGTGTGACCGGGCGAGCGACCCACAGCGGTTCCTCGGGAGAGAAGACGATGTCGGTGGCTCCGCCGAACTTCGATGGCAGCGGCATGTTCGCCAGAGAATCATCATCTGAGAGGCGTGCCTGCCAGGTGCCGCTCAACGACAGATGAAAGTTTCCGTTGGAGAACGAAGGGGAACTTGAGATCAGCGAGCCGGGTTTCATTCGAAGAGTCACCAGGTTGGCCTCGCCAGATTCAAATGCCTCAGCCGGCAGCGTCGCCACACTGGCCGCGGCATTCAGTGTTCCGGGCTTGCCGTTCAGGAAGACCGCTTCGACGCCGGTTCGAGAACCAAAGTCGATGATCAGCTTTTCGTTTTTCCACTCGTTCGGAACACGAATGATGCACCTCAGCCAGAGTGGCAATCTCGCGCCACCGAATGTTGCCAACGGACCTTCTGGCGGCACAGTCGACGTGACCCAGCGTTTTTCGACAACGGTCCCGGGATGCTCGGCCAGGACGACAGGCGGCTGGGGGAGTCCGCATGCCCAATGGATGCCGTTCAGCAGAAGCTGCTGAAATGGCGGTCTCGCAAAATCCATCGGATGGCCGAGTGACGTGTAGAAGGAGCGGCCGCCGTCGGCTCGCTGGAAGGTCCACGCAACGGGCTCGACGGGATGACCTGCAGCTTTGCCCCGAGCCAGCACGGTCGTGCCTTTGGCGAGGGGCATCACGTTGTACAGCGAGTAGCCCTGGTCAAACGGTTTCTTCGTGAGCGTTCGCAGAATCGGATGCAGCAGGTCTCCGTCCGCCTCGACGGTCGACTTCAGACTGTTACCGAGGTGCCCGTGGTAGCTGCCTCCGAAAACCTCGGCGTCGAATTCGGGCCAGTCCGAGAATCCTTCCGGCGGTTCTTTTCCGTTGAGTGAAAACGCGTGACTGGCCGTGCGGATTCCGATGACCGGTTTTCCAGCCGCGACGAAATCGCGAAGGATTTTCAGGTCGGCTTCTGGCAGGACTCGGCGGCGGACGCTGATGAGCACCGCGTCGGCGTCTTTGATTGCTGAGAAATTCGGAATACTGTTGCGGTCGTCGTCACTGCCGAAGACCGTGGTGACTCGAAAGTCCCCGCCGAGATGTTCAAGAGCGAACTCCGGCAGCGTTGCGTTCGTTTCGTATTCGGCCTCAGCCATGACGATGACCAGGTGAGGCCGCTTGTCTTCTTTGAAGCGGAAGGGAACTCCGCCGAGAAGCTGATCGCTGGTGACGGTCGGGCAGACAAATCGCTCGACGTGAGAGACCACCAGGTCGGTCGCCGTGTTGTGGCTGACGAAGGGCCATCGCTTCGGGCTGTACATCGTGTCGGTCAAGTCGCGCATCAGGACGACGTTTTTTCCGTTTCTCGACATCTGCCTCAGCCCGAACGGCCGCCCGAGGACGCACATGTTGAGGTGGACGCCGGTCAGAATGACGTTGCGGATGCCGCGTGATTCGAGGACGTTCCAGACTTCGTCGCCGCGGTCGCTGACGAAATCTTTTTCGCCGTCGATCGTGATGAGGTCCGACTGAGTCTTCCACGGCGTGCCCGGGTTCCGTCCAAGTGCTTTCAGTTGAGCGGCCCACTTTGAGTGCTCCTCGGGGTCATCGTCCTCACCACCGTCTGACTGGTCGATCGGGTAAGCCGCCCGCTCTTCAGTCGGGATGACCGAGCACCACGCTCCGACCTCATGCGGAATCCAGGCGGCCGTTGGCGCTGCGATCGCCCTCGCGCGGGCCGCGTGTTTTTCGTAAGCCGGCATGCAGTCACTTGGCGAGTGGATAATCGTCACACCTCGCGCGCGAGCCTCGCTCAGGACCGCATCGAGCCGTGGAGCAAACTCCTCAAGCCGCCGCACCGCGTTGAGGCAGTGGTGCAGATCCCAGACGTCGCAGACGATGATCGCCGTCTCTTCCGGCTTCCACTTTTCCTGCCGCGATTTGATGTGAAACCGCCCGCTGCCCGCACTGGACTCGGACTGCGACCGCAGCGTCAGCTCAAGCGGCTTCGAGGGAGCGTCCTGGGCAATCGCCGATGAGAACGTCAGAGTGAAAAGTAGAAGGCCGGATGTCAGTTCAAGATGCCGTTTCATAAGTGAGTTTTCCTTGTGCTGCTTCGTTAACTGCAGTTTGAGGTTTCTTTGATTTCTAATGTCTTACTGGGAGGGCGAGGCACGTCGCCTTCCCGTTGCGCGGTCACGCTTGCGCGAATTTCAACTGAGAACTCCCGCGCGGCAGATCGAAGCACGCGATGGTCGAGTCGCCATCCGCCAGCCACGTCCCGGCGACAAGCTCTGCTCGTTTTGAAACCTTCCGCAGCGGCTTGGTTGAGCCTCCCGCGACAACCGCCGGATTGGCCGCCGGTCGTCCTTTGACTTTCACAGTGAACCCAGGCGCAGCAAACGGCGCGTCCATCGAGAAGCCGCCGTCGATCGCGCGAAGCGAGGTCAACTCCTTTGCCGCCCAGTAGCGAGCGATCTCGCTGAGCTTCATCCAGATCGTCTGATCGCGGAATCGGCGGTCCAGTGCAGTGACGACACGCTGAAACGAGTTGAAGCCTTCCTTCGTGCCGTTGCTGTACATGCCCGGCCAGTGGCACAGCATCAGAGCCGGCTCGCCGCGCTGGATCAGATCCACCATGCGGCCCTCGGTCGCGTCGTCGTTTGAGTAGCGCTGCCAGTCGGACGTCGTGTCGCCCTGCCAGCCGCCGAACCAGTCGCCTGTTCCGGCCGGAATGTTGACCGTCAGGTTGACGTTGTCTGTGCCAAGCCCGCTGAGGTGCTCGATCGTTGGTTCGGTGCTCTCTTTCCCCGTATTCACATATTTGAAAAAGTGAGGAATCTCCGCCCGATAAACGTCGCGCACCGACTGCTGAACGGCGAGCGACAGTTCCGGCTTCACAAGGTTTCCGAATCCGCCAGGCGTTGTGACCCCCTCGCAGGGCAGGTCGCAGTTTTTGAGAATCTGCAGTGCGTAAGCGAGGTACGCGGCGAGTTCGTCGACGCTCTTCTTTTCGCGCGGATACGAATTCTCCATCGTCGCCGGACTGATCTCGTCAAACGGTCGTCCGGTTTTGAGATCGATGACCCGCGTGTGCGTGATCATTTCCGGGTGGATGTCCCAGTTCGGCAGCATCAGATCCCGGACCAGTTTGAGACTGCTCTGCAGTTCGCTTCTTGACCAGCCGGGAAGCTCACGGTCCATCCAGCCGACGCAGGCCGGATTCGGCACGATGCTGTATTTTCCTTTGACGCCATGTTCGGCACACCACTCTCCGAACTCGCGCACGAAAGCGTCCGGAATTTCCCGCGGCCACTTCTTCCAGTCCTTCTGATACTCCGGCCGGTCGGGGTAGCACGACAGAAACTGAGGCGTGCAGAAGTGCCCGATGTTCACCAGACAGGTCGAGTCGTCGATGATGAACGACAGCGGGACTCGCCCGCGCGGATAGATAACCTCGACACCTTTCGGCGGGACGGGGCGAACTTCCTGAGCGACAGACGAGCGAAGCGGGAAGCCGATCGCGGCTCCGGCGAGTGCTGTGCCGGTCGTTGCGAGAAACTGACGCCGAGTGGACTGAACCGGATCCGTACGCATGAGAAACTCCTTCATTGCTTCAAACCGGAACTCACATTGCCAATGCTAACAGTCTGATAAAGAAGTCCGAACCATGTCGCGGAGCGGCGCGAGCCGCCCGGTTTTGCATGGAACAATGCGAGCTGACCGGACGGCTTGCGCCGCGCCGCTACTTTTCAACGGGCCGAGCTAACAGCCTGATCGCTTGTGCGAGTTTCCTTCGATCAGAGTCTACTCGTGATCGCAGCCGAAGCCGCCTCCGCCTGGTGTTTCGATTGTCAGGACGTCGCCTGGCTCGACGTCGAGCTGGACTTTTCCGGGCAGTTCCTCGCACTCAGACGCTCCCGCTCTCAACAGCGCGTTGCGGCCTCGCTGGCCGGCCCGCCCTCCAGCGAGGCCGAACGGGGCATACTCGCCGCGACGTTCCGACAGGACCGACAGGCTCAACGGCTTGAGAAATTCGATGCGGCGAACGATGCCGTCTCCGCCGCGATGCCGCCCTGCCCCGCCTGAGCCGCGCCGGATAGAGAACTCGTGAATCCGCACCGGATAGCGGCGCTCAATCACCTCGACATCGGTCAGCCGCGTATTCGTCATGTGAGTGTGAACGGCGTCCGAGCCCGGTGCATCGGGCGTCGCCCCGCTCCCCCCGCAGATCGTTTCGTAGTAGCCGAACGAGCTGTCGCCAAATGTCAGGTTATTCATCGTCCCCTGACTCGCCGCAGCGACGCCGAGCGCTCCAAGGAGAACGTCGACGACTCGCTGCGAGGTTTCCACATTGCCTCCGACGATTGCCACGCAGTCGGCAGGCCGTTTCGCCGAGGGAGGGTTGAGAAGGCACTCCGGCAGGTTGATAGAAACCGGTTCGAGGACTCCCGAGTTCAGCGGAATGTCCTCGTCAATAAGACAGCGGAACACGTAGAGCACCGCCGCCGTCACGATCGCGCGGTTCGCGTTGAGGTTGCTTCCGGTCAGCACGGGACCCGTACCGGTTAAGTCGACGACTGCCGAATCGCCGCGAATCTCGATCGACGCACGGATCGGTGAGCCATCATCGAGGTGGTCAGTCCGCTCGTAGAATCCGTCGGGGATCCCGCTCAGGGCCAGCCGCATTTTCGCCGCTGCCGCCCGTTGAATGTGCCCCATTTGAGCATGCACAACGGACAGCGAGTAGCGCTCGACGAGATCGCGAAGCAGGTTCACGCCGGCGTTATTGGCCGCCACCTGAGCAGCGATATCGGCCATGTTGTTGTCGACCGAGCGGCTGGGATGCGGTCCGGCAGAAAGCAGTTCACGAAGTCCGGCGTCGTTGGAACGTCCGCTTTCGATGAGGCGGAAGCAACGAATCAGGACACCTTCCTCGCCGAGGTTCTTTGAAAACGGAGGCATACTGCCGGGCACGATGCCACCAATTTCGGAATGGTGAGCCCGGCTCGCCACCAGAAAAATCAGCTTGCGCGAAACGACATCGTGCACCGGTGTCACGACCGTCACATCGGGCAGATGAGACCCGCCGCGGAACGGATCGTTCGTCACGTAAATGTCGCCGGGACCGATGTCCGGCACGTCGGCCAGAATGTGCCGAACGGTCTCGCCCATCGCTCCAAGATGAACAGGAATGTGAGGCGCGTTGACGACGAGGTCGCCTGTCGCAGTGAAGATCGCACAGCTGAAATCGAGCCGCTCCTTCACGTTGGTCGACAGAGACGTTTTCTGCAGAGTGACACCCATCTGCTCGGCGATGGACGCGAAGAGGTTGTTGAAGATTTCCAGCAGAACCGGATCCGATCTCGTGCCGTCGCGCCGGGGAGTCTCTTTTCGATTCAATGAAGAGCCATCCAGTTCCGACCCATTGTGCGGTGCTCCTTCAATCAGAATCTCGCCGCGAGACAGGATCGATGCCCGGAAACCGGGATCGATGACGACGGTCGATGTCGGCTCGCAGACGATCGCGGGGCCTCGAAACGAATCGCCAGGTCGCAACTGATCGCGACGAAACACGGCCGTGTCCGTTGCGACTCCGTGAAAGATCGCTGGCGAGCGGTCGTCGGCCTGGACAGACCGCGGCCGAACCTCAGCTTCCGATTCGCGTGCCACCGTCGACCGGCCCGTCACCTCAACCCGCGCGGCCACAATCTCCAGCGACCGCGTGTCGTGGCGGTACCCGTAAAGCCGCTCATGCTGATTTTCGTACGCCGCTCGAAAGTCGCCGTCGTCCGGCCACGCGATATTGATCGTCGATTCGACGCCGGCATATCGAAGGTCGAGCGAGCGTACGGGAGCGTCGATTCTCTCGTCGGAAATTCCTTCAGACCGAACTTCCGCAAGCGGTCGCTGTTCGAGTTCGCTGAACGTCGACTCCAGATCGGCGAGCCGCTTCGGCGAGAGCGGCTTCAACACGGCCTGCTCGGCGAAGCGCCGCACGTCGGCTTGACCGATGCCGTACGCGCTGAGAATGCCGGCCAGCGGGTGGACCAGGACTCTTTGAATGCCAAGCTGAGCCGCGATCGCGCAGGCGTGCTGTCCGCCCGCTCCGCCAAAAGTGACAAGCACGTAATCCGCCGGGTCGTAGCCTTTCGCGACGGAGATTTTTCGAATCGCCCGCACCATGCTCGCGTTGGCGATCTCTCGAAATCCCTCGGCGAGACCCACCGGCGAACAGGCTCGACCGAGCGGTGAACTGGCAACCTGTTCGCACAACACCGTCAGTTTCGCCTCGACGGCGACCGCGTCGAGAGCGAACGGAAAATGCTCGGGAAGAATCCGACCGAGGAACAAGTTGACGTCGGTGACCGTCAACGGTCCGCCTCGCCCGTAACAGGCGGGGCCCGGATCCGCCCCCGCACTCTGCGGCCCGACAAAGAGCTTCACTCCGTCGAACCCGCACACGCTGCCTCCCCCGGCCGCGACCGTCTCAATGGCGAGCATCGGCGAGACAATTCTCACTCCGGCCTTCGTTGTTTCAAACTCCAGCTCATGTCGACCGTCGAAGCGCGAGACATCCGTGCTGGTGCCTCCCATGTCGAAGCCGATGGATTTCTCGAAGCCTGCCTGCCGAGCGACCTTTGAGAACCCGATGACCCCACCGGCTGGCCCCGAGAGAATGCTGTCCTTGCCAACGAAGGAACCGGCATCGACAAGCCCTCCGGCTGAGGTCATCAGTTTCAACGTGCAGTGGTCGCCAAGCTGCCGACGGATTTGCTGCACGTAGTCCCGCAGAACGGGGTTGAGGTAGGCATCCACCACGGTCGTGTCACCTCGAGAGACGATCCGGATCAACGGCGACAGTCGGCTGGACGTGCTGATTTCCGTGAAGCCCACCTGCCGAGCGAGGTCCTCGACCAGCCGCTCGTGCCGGCCATCGGCGAACGCGTGAAGCAGGCAAATCGCGATCGACTCGACACCGGTCGCCCGCAATTTCTCGAGGTCGTGTCGAACCGCGTCGCAATCCGGTGCGGTCAATTCGTTTCCGTGAGCGTCCATCCTCGCGTCGATTTCCAGTACCGACTCGAACAGCGGCTCGGGTTTCTGGATGGCGAGATCAAAGAGCCGCGGCCGATCCTGATTCGCGATGAGCAGCACATCGGCAAACCCCCGCGTCGTGACGAAAGCGGTCCGGGCACCGGTTCGAGTGAGCAGCGCGTTCGTTCCGCGCGTCGTGCCGAGCTTCACAGTCATTTCTGGAAACGAAACGCCCGGCTTCAGACCGAGTACTTTGTGGATGGCCAGAACGGGAGCCTCTTCGCCTGTGTCGAGTTCGAAGTTGACGCCGCTCTGAATCGAATCCGGAAGCGATTCGCAAAGCAGTGTCGTGGGCGGACTTTCCCGTGACTTCTCAATCTGAGTCTGCCACAGCGTTTCTCCATCGGACGAGAAAAAGCGAATCGATGCCCCGTCCCAGAATCCGGGTGGATCAGCGGAGAACGCTGGATCGCTGATCGACTTCCCGTCATGGACGGAGTGAACCCGCCCTTTCGTCAGGCCGGAGCTCAACAGCTTCACGGTAGTCAGCTCGCCGCGCGGGCTTCTCGCGACACAGTCTGTAAACGTGCCTCCGACATCGATCCAGAATTCCCATCGATCCAACATCAGTCCTGAATCCCGGCCTTTGCCAAACGGTCGCAGTTCGATCCGACTCGACCTGACTTTATCCGGTTCTCACCAGGACGAACACTTGCGCCGGCCGGAAGCTGTCACCCGAAGCACATGCGAGATTCTGATGTCGAACGAAGAATTCGAAGCTTTCCGGAAACTCCGACGGCATCCCGTGCGTCCTAGGGAAAGTTTCCGCAGAGGTGCAGCGCCGGGAAGCTCATTCAGTTCCCCGGAATTGTGAATCTTCTAAAAATCGGACGAAGTCCTTTGGTCGCAGGCGGGTTTAACTGGCGTTGAGTTAGTCGCGGCACGGCGTAAGCCGTCCGGGCATGTTTTCCTCGTGAAAACCGGGCGGCTCCTCTAAACGAATTCGATTTTTCAACCGGCTGCGAAACGCGGAGTGTTGATTTCTGGCAAAACAAAACGGCCTGCGGTTGTGGGCCGAGTGAAAGCAGTGACGATCTGGTGGGCAATCTGGGGATGTCCCATCGGATTCGAGCCCCCGGCCGGTTCTCCGACCGGGGGTTTTCATTGCGCGAGCCTTCGGGTCCTGCCAGGTTCTCACGCGTCGCCGCGGAGTTCACGTCGAATTCTGCTACTGGAAGTGCGTGTCCGCAAAATCCAGAAACACTTTCCAGTCGCCGGTCGTCATGGAGTGTTTGCCCTCGCGAATGTAGTAGCCGAGCGGGCTGGAAATCAGCTCGCCATTTGCCGGGTATGTGTCCGCTTTGAGGCCCTCGGAGCCGAGCAGTTTGTAGACCGGGGTCGCCAGTTGCAGCGTTTTGAACTGGCCTTTCGGGTCGGCCCAGCCGTCTTCTTCCGCGTTGGACGTGAGAACCGGGCGCGGGGCACATAGAGCGAACAAACAATGCTGGTCGAACGGCAGTCGCTCCACCTGATTGTTGAAATCCGGAAACGTATCGTTGAACCAGTGCGGAAAGGACGTATTGATCCGCTCGACCGATTCGCCGAAGTTCTCGCGGTTCGGAGCCGTGCCACCGCACCCGGCCTGATGAGGAATCGCCAGAGCGATGCGGTCGTCGAGAGCCGTTGCAAACAGCGTCGTCTTGCCAAGTCGTGAGTGGCCGACGCAGGCAATCCGTTTCGCATCGATGGCCGGGTCCGTGACCATGTAGTCGACGGCCCGGTGGATTCCGTACGCCCAGGCCGCGATCGCTCCCCACTCGTGCTTGCCTGGCGTTGTCTGGCCGGCTTTCATGAAGTGAGGATGCACGCCGTCGGTCCAGTCTTCCGGGCGATTCTTGTCCGGGTCGACGTCTCCGTAATAAAACATCGCGATGCCGTAGCCGCGGTCGATGATCATCTCCACATTCCAGACTTCCTTCTGGCCGCCGCGGCCGGCTTCGGTGGCCTTTTCGCCTTCGCAGCCCGGACAGCTTCCGCGATACCAGCTTCGTGTGAGGGCAACCGACGGATCGTCCAGTGCCGTGTGGTTACCGCAGAAATTGATCGCGACGAAAGCGGGGGCTGGCTTTTTCTGGTTCGGCGTCACGACGAGCAAGTCGATCGGCGGCGTCCCTTTCGGACCGTAATGGATCGTGACTTCCTTCTTCGTCGCCTTGCCGCCGAACAGCTGTTTGACTCGATGAGTCTCCGTGCGGATCGGCGTCGCCTCGGGCAGGTAGCCATACATGTAATGTTGAAAGAGCCGCTGCAGTTCCGGCCGGCGTTTCGTCATCCAGTCCTCTTTCGACGTCACCTTTGTTCCGTCCATCATCGTGAGCGGATCGGGGAACGACGTGACGACGGGGAGGTCTGAGGCCGACGGAAGATCGGCCGCGTCTGCGGGCAACGACGCCGCAAGGATGGCCGCGGCCATAGCGACAGCACAGAGAACACGAAAGCTCGGCATGAGGATTCTCCAGAGAGGACAGATCGGAGAATCGTAGCGAAGCGGTCTCGCACTGAGCAGCCAAGTGGCACGGTCAGGAAGGCCGTGCTTCGCGCAGGTTCCGCATGGGCAGGAGGCACATGCCACTTTTAACAAACACTTTTCACTGAGCGGTCCGGTCAGGCGGCTCGGGCCTGCGATGTCTCGTCGGAGGCGGCTTGTGTCTCAATCAAATCCTCGCCGGCAATCTTTGCGAGGATGAAGTCCGAGGCGCGGGCTGTCGCTCCGGTCTCCATGAAATCTCCGAGGGTGGCCTGAAGATCATCGACCACCCGTTGCCGCTCCCGTGGAAGTCTCATCCACAGATCCAGCACGTCCGTCAGAAATCGAATCACAGGTGAGTGATCTCCGACGGAGAGAAATTCCGGCATGATCTCCCGCTGCCCGATCAGATTCGGCAGTGACATGTATTTGCAGTGGACCAGCATTTTTCCGAGAACGAACGATGGCCAGCTGGTCGCGTACAGAACGGCGGCGGGCGTTTTGCGGGCGGTCATTTCCAGACTGACCGACCCGGAGACCATCAAAGCACAGTCGGACACCTCGATGATTTCAGACGTTTTTCCAACGAAGAACTGCACGGGAAGTGTCGGTGCCTCGGCGAGCATTGCTTCCACGCAGAAGCGGCGAAACTTCTCGCGATAGCTGGCGACGAGGAAAGTCACATCCGGGTGCCTGGCGTGAAGTCGCTTCATCACCTGCATCATGATCGGCCAGTTGCGGCTGATCTCGTTGCCGCGCGAGCCTGGCAGAACGGCAACAGTTTTCCCCGGTCGATGCTGGCTCCAGAGTTCGACAAATCGCTCGTCGAGAGCGTGCTCGTGCACCTCGTCGAAAAACGGATGGCCGACGTAGTGGACTTTGACGCCGTGCTCTTCGTACCAGTCCCGCTCAAACGGGAGTGAGCTGAGAACATGGTCGACGAATTTCTTTACCCGCTCGACCCGCCACGGAGCCCATGCCCACAGTTGAGGAGGCAGGTAATAAAAAACGGGAATGCCGGCCGCTTTGGCTTTGCGGGCGATCCACCAGTTGAAGCCAGGGAAGTCGACAAGAACAACCGCATCTGGACGGTCCTCAGCGAAAAACCGTTCCGCTCGTTTCATCAGCGAGAAAAATTTACCCAGCATCGGGATGGCCTGAAACAGACCCATCACCGCCAGATCGGTCAGCCGGTAAACGGACTCGAGCCCGACGCTTTCCATTTCCGGGCCGCCGAATCCGGTGACGCGCAGGTCCGGCTGCTGCTTCCGCATTTCCGACATCAAATGAGCTGCGTGCTCATCGCCGCTGGGTTCACCGACGGAAAAGAAAATATGCATCGCGATTCCATTCGCAACTGGGAAAAACCACTTCGAGCGGCGTGAAGCCTACGGGTGGATTTCGAAACGGGTCAAGACGGACTCGAAGTGGCCGTGCCCGGCTGCGCAGGATTAATGCCAACAGGCGGCGGCACGGTTTTCGCGCGACCGTCGGTGAGGCTGTCTTGACGCTGAATTCGACATCGCCGTATACCGCTCTAAGTGCCCCATACTGAGCTCGATTGGCAAGGCAGGAAGCCCAATGTCGAAGCAGATTTCACACCCGGATGGCTCGCGTCGAACCACGACGCGACGCGTGATTCCGGCGAAACGAAAAGCCCTTTTCGCCGGATTGATCGTGCTGCTGTTTTTCGGCGGTGTCGAACTGGCTGCCCGCCTGGTCGCTGGCTCGGCATCAGAGGGACGCTTTCGGCAGATCAGCGAGATCGTGTCGTTCCTCAGCGAGGAAGAATCGGCGCTGATTCTCGAATCTGATTCAGAAACGTTCTGGAAGCTCCGGCCAAATGTTGTGATTTCCAACCCCAGGAGCATCCTGTTTCAGGGACGCGTTTCGAATTCGCTGGGCTACCGAAATGAGGACTTCCCGCTCGACCGACCAAAGTCGACAACCCGAATCGTCTGCTTCGGTGACAGTTCGACATTCGGAATCGGCACTCCGCAAACAGATACCTGGCCGGCTCAACTGGAATCGGCATTGAACTCAGACGCGGATTTCCTGAGGACGCAGCTTCTGCCAGCGTCTCCGGACTCCCGCGTCGAGGTCGTGAATGCCAGCGCGCCTGGCTACACGTCGTACCAGATTCTCCGAAGGATGCGGCGGGAACTGCCGTTGCTCGACCCGGACGTCGTTTTCATCACGTGTGCGAACAATGATTTCTGGCGATGGGATGACCGGACGGATGCCCAACAGGCAGAACGTCTCGCCGGATCGCCGGTGCGAAACGCGTTGATGCACAGCCGGGCCTTCCAGCTGGCCAGCGAGTGGTACAGTCGGTCGGGAAGTGTGGCCTCGACCAGGGACGCCGAGTGGGCTCGAAAAGCCAGTCTGAACTACTTCGATCCGGACGAGGCATGGACACCGCGGGTGCCGCTCGAAGACTTCGAATCCAACCTGCAGCAGATCGCGTTTCTTTGCGAGGAACAGAAAGTTCCGCTCGTCCTGGTCATCTGGCCGGACCAGCTTCAGGCCGCTGGAAAATGGAGTGTCCGGGTCAACTACCACGCAGCGATGTTCAAAGTGGCCTCGCAGCGAGGTCTGCTAGTCGCCGACGTTGCGACGGCGTTTCAGCGGCGACCGTGGTCCGTCCGCTGCTACATCCCCAACGACATCGTGCATGTGAACGCCGAGGGAAATCGCATCGCGGCAGAGGCCGCGCGGAACGCTCTGGATCAGGTCTTCCCACCGGACTCGACCTTGCAGCAGCTGGTCATTCCCGCCGGATTTGCCAGCGACCCGACAGACCGATGAGGTCGAAATCCGCAAAGTCGCCTGGGCATCCTGCCGATGCGGAATTCTGAGTGAATCACGGTCAGGAAGGCCGTGCCACTTCGGTTTTTCGACAAGCGGCTTAGAGAAGGCGGCCAGGGGTTTGGCCAAGACTCGCTCCCTGTGATTCGATCCGCACCGGGGCGTTCGACATCGCCGACCCCGTCTTCCGGCTGGCGATCGCGAAAGGTTCCTTTCGCAAGTGCTGCCGTGACGACAACGGAGCTCCTCGCGATTCCTCGTCTGAATTCTGGAGACCGGACGTCTCGCTGGCAGATTTGCCTTCGAGGAAAGGAAACACCGGTTGCGCGGCTGCGTCGAGCAGACGCACCACCTCGGTAAAACAGTCCACGCCAAGCCGTTCGAGGATCGACCTGCGTCGCCGCTCAACGGTGCGGGTGCTCACCGACAGATCCGTCGCAACGGCATCGTTTGTTCGACCGCGCAGGACTCCAGGCAGCGTTTCCTGCTCTCGCGGAGTCAGCGTGGCCAGCCGGCTGCGCGCATCCTTCACCGCCAGAATGTGCTCGCGCCGTTTTTCGCTGATCCGGAGGGCCTCGCGAATCTCGACAGCCAGCTGCTGCGCCGTGAAAGGTGTTTCGAGGACGTTCACCGCGCCGCTCCTAACCGCCAGCACTGTCTTGCTGACCGAGGGCGACCCGGTAACAAACATGACGGCCAACGGAGATTCCAGATCCAGCAGCCGGCGCTGGATGCCGTATCCAATTCGGCCCGGCATTTGAAGGTCTGTGACGACACAGCCGGCAAGCGACACGT
The DNA here is from genome assembly GCA_027623235.1 of Planctomycetota bacterium. Taxonomy (GTDB): domain Bacteria; phylum Planctomycetota; class Planctomycetia; order Planctomycetales; family Planctomycetaceae; genus JAQBVJ01. The sequence goes on along the minus strand of JAQBVJ010000078.1, from coordinate 19,966 downwards.
CGGTCGCAGCCAGAAACGCGTCAGTCGATGCGTGCGAACGGAACTTGAGGCCAAGCTGCTCGACGGCCTGATCGACAGCCGGGCCAGGACTCAGGTGAAGAGTGTGAACGCAGGGAATGTCCATTTCAGACTCCGGGTTGAAAATAGAAGCGCACGGGAGGGACCAGTTTCCGGGCTCACAAAGGAATACGAACTGAAGGCGTCCAGTCCTCATAAGGAAACGCGTTATTTTTGTCCGAAACCCGCAACAAAATCGGGGGAATCCTGGAATCAAACGTGAAACCCCCACGTCTGTGACCACTCATTTCCCGATGCTTCCGGACACCGGTATAGTGAGACGCAGTCGCCGGGTGTTGTTTCACCGGCGATGCAGCCGCTCAGAGCGTCATTCTTATCCCAGATGGCCGGCTTGCCTCATGTCGACGCGTGTTACCAGAACGACACAAATTGTTGAGCAGGTTTCGCAGGGCAATCGCGACGCCGTCGATCAACTTCTGCCCCTCGTCTATGACGAGCTCAAGCAACTGGCCGCCCACTACATGAAAAGTGAGGCGTCAGGCCACCCGCTTCAACCGACAGCACTCGTCCACGAAGCGTTTCTGCGACTCGTCAATCAGGATCAGGTGAGCTACCAGGGGCAGACGCACTTCTTCGCACTGGGTGCCCAGGCGATGAGGCGAATTCTCGTCGATCACGCACGAGCTCGTGGCCGACAGCGCCGCGGAGGCGACCGTCAACGCATCACCCTCGACGCAGAGGCAGTCTTCTCACGCACGCGCGAGGAAGACATTCTCGTCATTGACGATTTGTTGAAGGAGCTGTCTGAACTGGATTCGCGACAGGCGCAAATTGTGGAACTGCGATTCTTCGGTGGCCTCACGGTTGAAGACGTCGCCGAGGCGCTCGGCCTCTCAAAGAGAACGATCGAAGCCGAATGGACAATGGCGCGTGCCTGGCTGCGGAGTCAGTTAAGCGAGGAGCCTCCGGCATGAATCCCCAGGCTTATGCTCAGGTAAAAAAACTGTTCATGGCCGCGCTCGAACTGCCGGCCGATCGTCGCAGCACCTTTCTCGAAGAGTCGTGCGACGACGACGGCATTCGTGCCGAAGTTCTGTTGCTGTTGCGCAACCACACTCAGCGAACGCTTTTGACGGATGCCACCCAGGACGAGACGCGATCTCTCGCCGACCTCGCCGGAGACACCAGAAAAACCAGCATCCTGACTCTGGCACGAACAACCGCACAGACCATCGTCCCGAAGGGACGCCGGTTCCGCACAGCCCTGGTCGCCGGTTCGATGTTACTTGCCTTGCTGGTCAGCTTCTGGCTTTACACCGGAGTCCGCGGATCGCTGCGCGAGATTCGGACTCAACAACTGGAAACTCTTGTGGAAGCCGAGCAGGCATCACTGCGGCACTGGATCAACGGGCAGAAGAGTAAAGTCGCCTGGTGGGCTCGCGATCCGGAATTCCGGGTTGCCGTGAGCGAGCTCGCGTCGATCAGTTCTCAGCCGGAAAACGAGGCGACTCTTCGCGGGGCAGCAGCCCAGACGACGATCCGCAACTACCTCCAGCAGGTCGCCGGAGACGATGTCGAGTTCTCCATCTGGAACCGCAGCCTCATCACAATTTCAGATGGTTCGACGGAGGCGAGTTCAGCTCACACCGACTGCCTGTTCCTGGGAGTCACTGATCAGGGCGCCGCAATTCTGAATCGCGTTTTCGAGGGAAACCCGGTCCTGCAGATGCCTCACATCGGCGAGTTTATTCGTCGCCCCTCCGGAGCCGGCAAGACGATGCCATCCGGAAATGGGCCTTCTCTCGATAAGCCAGCAGAGAAAACGGCTCCCAGTCAAATGAAAGAATTCGAAGCGTCCCAACCCAAGATGTCGGTCATCGTTCCGGTCGAAACGACGGCCGGGGGAGCACTCAGTGCCGCGCTGCTGATTCGAAGTTCCGACCTTGATGACGAGTTCAACGCCATTTTTCTGGCAGCTCGCGCCGAATCGTCGGGCGAGACGTACGCATTTAATCGGGCTGGCGAGATGATCTCGGAAAGCCGGTTTAATACGCAGCTTCGTCGCATCGGGCTGATCGACCCGTCGCCGGAATCGATTTCTCGACTCGTTGTGCAGATCAGGGATCCGGGCGGCAACCTTGTCGAGGGATATCAAACGTCGGTCCCGGTCGAGGCCCGTTCGCTCACTAAAATGGCCGCGTTTGCAACCGCGAGAGAGGACGGTTCCGACGTGGACGGATACCGCGATTACCGCGGTGTGCCGGTGATCGGTGCCTGGCGATGGCTGGGTGAATACGACATCGGCATCACAACCGAAATTGATCTCGCCGAGGCGTACGCGCCGCTCTGGTATCTGAAGTTTGCGTTCGGATCAATCGGCGGAATGCTCGCACTGACAATCGGTCTGCTCGCCATGTCATCCGGAAAGATTGCGAAACTGCAACAGGAAGTTGAAGAGGCCCAGGCAAATGACGAGAAACAGGTCGGTCCATACTCGCTTGATCAATTGATCGGCCAGGGAGGAATGGGATCGGTTTATCTCGCGCGGCACGCACTTTTGAAACGCCCGACAGCCGTCAAGATCCTCGATCCGGAACAGGCCAACTCGAAAACCCTGGCGTGGTTCGAGCGGGAAGTGCAGCATGCCAGTCAACTTTCTCACCCGAATACAATTCAAATCTACGACTACGGGCACACACCTGCCGGCGTCTTTTACTACGCCATGGAGTACATCGACGGCGTCACTCTTGTCGATCTGCTGCGTCTCGAAGGAGCCATTCCGGCGGCACGAGTCGTCCACCTCATCCGGCAGGTCTGCCTGTCGCTGCGGGAAGCTCACTCGCAGAATTTGATTCACCGCGACATCAAGCCGCAAAACATCATGGTCTGCCAGCGCGGCGGCCAGGGCGACGTCATCAAGGTTCTCGACTTCGGCCTCGTGAAAAACGTTTCCGAAAACGCGTCCCCGCAACTGGCATCGACGGGCGCGTTCTTCGGGACGCCGCTGTACATGTCTCCGGAACGACTGCGAGACCCGCTCAATGTTGACGCCAGAGCCGACATCTACGCCATCGGGGCAGTGGCTTTTGAGCTTCTGACCGCGCGGCCGGTCTTTATCGGAACATCGCAGGCCGACATTCTGGACAAGGCGATGAATGCAAAACCGGAACGAGTTTCCAGCCTCGCGCCGCGGCCGGTGCCGAGCGAACTCGATGATCTGATCGACGCCTGCCTCGCCAAGGATCCAAACGAACGGCCGGGAAGTATCGACGTCATCCTCGCCGTTCTCGACTCGCTCAAATGCGAAGGACGCTGGGGCGAAACGGACGCCCTGCTCTACTGGGAACGGTTCGAATCCGGGCCCGGCGCTGAAACCGTGACGTTCGGATGACTCACAGCACCGTCCACTCACTCAGATCATCGACGACTTCTGCGGGAGGATCTCCGTCCTCTTCCTTTTCTACTTCCCGGGAGCCGGCAAACTGTCGCGACACGATCTGCAGCCATTCCTCTGACGGCAATCCGTACGGCCGAAACTTCTCGTGAGTCCCGACCTCTTCGAGATACAGCAGTGCTCGATTCTGCCCGAGCTTTCCAGCAATCGGTGAGTCAATAAAGTTGCTGGAATCTGTCGCGCTCATCTGGAAGGCAACGCGGATTTCCAGTTCGCGCATCGTCTGATTCGACATCCAGCGTCCGGCATTGTTGAAAGTGTCCGCCCAGATCGCCGTGTGAACTCCGACGGCCGGGCCGTTTCGCAGAATCTCGACGAATAATTTTGCGGGAGTCGTTGACCGGTTCCGATCTCCACCAAATCCGAAGTCGTCGTCGTCCTTCCGCAGGTCCCGAAATCGTCCGATGTTGTCGATCAAGAAAAACACAGGCGGAGCGTCATCAGAGCTGCCACGTTGCCGAATCTCCGCGGCGATCTCGCGGACGAATTGCCCGGCCTGCTGGGGGCCGCCAACTTGAACCTGATGAGGAAGCCTATCTGTCAGGTCCTGCCAGAAGAGCTCGTCCGGGTCGTCAACAAGCGATCCATCGAGGATGTAGAACTGAGCCGCCTCGGCCGTTTCCGGCGACTCGTCGTGTGTGTCCGATTTGTCGGCGTCATCATTAATCGGATTCTCGATCTGCATGTCTGCAAATGAAAACGACTTCATCGCTTCCAGGGCGTGGGAAGGAGACGCCGAAACGGCGGCGGATGCCCCTTCTCCGTCAACCGATGGTGACTCCGTCGGCAGTGACGGCTCATCCAGCGAGTCATCCTCGACAAGCAACCCGTTCGCCTCGAACGACATCTGAGGCGGTGTCTGCGCCGCGGCTGCACACAGAACGGTCGAAAGAATCCCTCGTGCTGCCAGTGGACTTTGCCCGATCATCAACAGGTTGGACCCACTGATCCGGCGGAAGCGGATTTCCGTGTGCGGCTTGATGGCAACTGCCTCACCCAGCCAGGCGGTGATGACTCTCGGGATGCCTGCCGGCTCGTTTTCGAAGATTCCGCACAATTCCTGATTGTTGAGCGGGCTGGCGGGAACGTTGCCTTCAAACACGATCGGCGGAGACATCACAAGATTGCGTTCGGCGGTCAGAGCGGCAATCCGCTGCAGACACGAGTCGCGTTTTTCGTCTTCCAGCCAGGCAATCTGAAATGGATGGTTGCCTTCCAGCAGGCCGTTGGCGTCGTTGTAAATCGCTTCGCCGGGCCGGGTGAGCAGACGCGCCGCGGTGTTCTCCTCGCTGAGAATAAGATGCGCGTCCGACTCGCTGCACTGCAAAGCGATTCGCACAGCGACCTGTCCGAGGGTACTCCTTGCGAGAGAGTACGCTCCCCCCAGAGTCTGCGAGCCCAGCAGGACATGGATTCCAAACGCCCGCCCTTGACGGACCAGCCGATCCAGCATCAGAGACGCCGTCTGGCTGATTCGATCGTCCTCGGTAAAAAACTCCTGGAATTCATCGATCAGAAGCAGCAGACGCGGCATCGCCACGCTGGGATTTTCATTCCGGTAGCTGGCGATGTCCTGGACACCCTGGTCACGGAACAGATCTCCGCGTTCTTTCAGGATTCCGTCGAGTCGCTGCAGCACGCTGAGTCCGAATTCACGGTCACTCTCGATCGCGATCACGCGGGCGTGAGGCAGTCCGTTGGCAGCGTACGTTTTGAACTCGACGCCCTTTTTGAAGTCGATCAAGTAGAACTGAACTTCGTCGGGGCTGTAATGCAGTGCGAGATTCGTGACGAGAATATGCATCAACGTCGACTTGCCGGAGCCCGTCTTGCCGGCAACCAGCACGTGCTGAGAAGTCCCCCGGCCAAGCCGCATGTGCTGCAGTTTGGTCGCCCCGGCCCGGCCGAGCGGAATGTCCACACCGGCACGACTGTCGTTCTGCCACAGTTCTCTGGGAGCCACGCGGTCGAATGACACTTCGACTCGCCGCGCATCTTTCGACTCATCTCCGATCCGCTTCACGATTCGACTGAACTCGTCCGGCTCAGGTGGTTCTTCGACGGTAAACGGCAGCCAGGCGATGTCCGGATCGTCAAACTGAAACTGCCCGTCACTCCACGTCAGACACGTTGCGTTTTCTTCCACATCACTGAGTTGGAAATTCGGCGGAACCGTCAACTGAGGATCGGCACTCATCAGCGTATAGATGCCGCACTTCGGTCCGCTGGAAACAATGCTCGTCAGTCGACGCCCCGCCTGCTCGGTGAAGTTCGCCGGGAAACCCGCGACGACGAGGATGTGGTAAGGCTCGGCCACCTCACCCGCATACTCGTTGTACTCCTCGATCGTCTTGAACTCGTTCCGCAGATAGGTCTGAAACACGGTCTCCATGTGTCCGGTCAGGTCGGTGAGTCGCTGTTCGATATGAGTCGCTTCCGACCAGATTCGACTGGTCACCATGAGCTCGTCGTAATCGGCCAGGTGCATGAATGCCGAAAAGTTCTCACCGAGTCCCACCGGATCCAGAATGGTAAAACGGACCTTCCCCGGCGGAAGAGTCGCGAGCAGCCTCAACATCGCGACTTGAAGCAGCTTGACCGCCTCCGACCGACCCTGGGTTCCAGACGCTCGAATATAGAGGGATGCTTCCTCGGGAAACGCCACGAGCGCCGGCAGAGCAAACTCCTGCTGCTCAGGAATCAGCCGATCGTCTTCCGGGAGACCATATTCAATATCGTCCAGCCGAAGCGCGAACTTTCCCAGGCGGATGCCGGTTGGGATCTTCTCACCGGGAGACCAGTTACCAAACGCCAGATCCGTCCAGCGCTGAGACAGCGATGCAGCATCGGCAACGAGCCGCCCGGAGGACGTGCCGACACCGTCAACGACGCTGTGCCACGTGCGGGCCATGTTCTGCCAGTCGAACTCAAACTGCTGCTGAATTGTGGCGAGACTGGACTCGTGCTCTTCGGCGAGTTTTTTCACATCCCATTGAAAACGTGACTCGAGTTTTTCCAACCGGCCGGGAAAGTCGTCGTGAGCCGCCTGCAACTTCACATCCCGCTCGCGAGTAATCGACTCAAGCAACGCCGGATACCGCTGTTTCGCTTCCTGAAGCTCTGCGTTTCTTTTGGCCTCGGCGTCAGCCATCAGACGGTCGAATTTTTTTTGCGACTTGGCGAGCCGCGAATCGCGCTCGTCAACCAGACTTCGATACCAGGAATCAAACTCCTCTTTCTGCTTTTTGAGACCTCGCGAACTTACTTTCCGCCAGTGATCCAGCACCGTACGGGAATTTACGATCGCGCTGGCCAGCCGGGAATAATCTGAGTCGGCAACCCCGCGGGCAACGAAGAACAGACTGAACTGCACCGTCAAGACCAGCATCGACGCTGCGCCGCCCAGAATTGCCAGCCATTCGTGCTGCGGTGGTGCCGTCTGAAAACCCAGCCAGGAAGTATCGACGGTCGCATTGGCCAGCCCGGCGAGGCATCCGGCCGCGAGGAGGGACACGACGAACGGAACCGGTCCTGCGAACAGAATCGGCAAGGCACGTTTTCGAATTTGAACCAGCGTGCTGTTCGCTTCGTCGACCAACGACTGAAACTTCTCGAGCAGCTCTTCGGGATCACCAGTCGGCTTTTCCGGCTTCACGGGTTCCGGCTCGACCCACATGCGTCGCTTTTTGAGAACCTTGATCGCCGCCGCCTCAGTCTGGCTTAACTGATCGACGACTTGATCGACGTGCGCCGTGGTGTTTTCAAGATTCTGCTCAAACTGCTCGAACCGCTGCTTGGGCGAGCCACCAGCGTTTTCGTCGAAATACGAGACCACCATCCAGCGAGTTTCGTCAAACTCGCTGCGAGCCTGTTCGCTGACCTCGTTGAAATCCTGATTGGCGCCTCGAAGAGCAACGTCGTATTCCTCAGAGGCCGCTGAATAGTGAGCCTGGTAGTGCATCCCCGCTTCGGCGCAGACGCGATCGTACTCCGCCTGAATGCCGTCCCGCTCGGTCTGATAGCGGTTCGTCCGTTCGGCAGAGGCTGCCTGAAACCTCTGATCCTGCGCAGCCGTCTCATCCTTGATTCGCGCGGCCAGTCCGAGCTCGCCATCGACTCGCTGAGCGATGCCAGCAAAGAGCTGTTCGATGATTTGCTTGATTCGATTGGCGGAACGGCCAGACACCAATGAGTTCTCCCGGAAACGGACTGCAGACGATGCGTCATGATCTGGAGCTGGAACGTTGGACGGGGAGCCGGATAACCGCGCATCGAGGATTGTTCCGGACATCGTGAGTTTACCCTCTACTGAGTCCTGAGACAGTCAGTCGCTCCCGAGTCTTCCTGACTGGCCTGCCTGAAAGTCGGGCAGTGACGGTCACTCCACCGCCCGCTCGGCCTTCTGCAGCGACTCATTCATCCGGCCGATCGCGTCGAGGCTGATCTTGATCGTCCGTGCGAGAGGCACGAGACACTCTTCCTCAAAGTGCGCACTGCTCTCGTCGTGCCAGTGCTCCAGCGTGTTTGCCCACGCGAGCTGCAAGTCTTCCAGCGACGTGTGAATCTTCGAAGCAGGAGATCCAAGATCGGCGAGTGCCATGACAACCTCTTCCCTGTGGAGTTTCTGCAGGACCGCATGCAGCTCAGTAAGGCTCACTGAATGAAAGCCTGCGCAATCAGAAACGGATTCGGCGGACAAGCATCAACAGAAAAGGCCCGCCGGCAAAGGGATGCCAGCGGGCCGATTGAACTGTCAATTCTGCACCACCGAAGGAACAAGCGCCTCACTTCGATTCCGCATCCAGCATCTGCAGCTTCTCCCGGAACCAGTCGGGATCGTACGCACCGATCGCGTCGAGGTTTTCCGGAAGCGACTCGGTGATCTGTCGATCAACCGTCGATGGCAGATTCAAACGCATCGTCTCGCTGAGTTCCAGCTTCTTTAAAAGGTCTTCAACCTTCTGTCGGCCCTGTTTTTGTGGACCATTCTGCCAGACGAGAAATGACTGCAGATTCTGATCGCCTCGATTCTGTGCTTCCTTGAGCGTCTCCTCTGGTGGCGGAGCTTTCAAGGTGGGATACGCCGTCGTCATCTCGCTTCGGATCGTGCGATAGGCCCAAAGCACCTGTCGCGCCGAGTGGTAATCCGGATAGTCCTGCGGTCCCAGGCTCAGCAGTTGTTTGATTGCGTGGCCTGCCTGCGATTCATGAACAGCGCTCATCGCGACATCGTTGGCGAGTGACTTCAGCCAGGGAAGGATCGAAGCAGCAGCAGCCTGAAGTTGTTTGCTGCTGCCAAATGGCTGGGCATTCAATGCGGCGGTGAGTTCCGCTTTCTTTTCAGCAAACGCTGCCCATTCAGAAGCAAACTTATCCGCGTCACCGCCCGCCCGATGATTGATCGCCAGTTTGATCAGAGCGTTGGGCCATTCGAATGTCCCAGGCCGACCGGGAATCAGGCCGGAGTAGCCTCGTGTCTGACGCCAGCCTGGCGAACGCAGATCGTGATGACAGGCAGTGCAGTCGAAGACGGCCAGTTCCGGCCAGACAGGCTCAGCGGACTGCTCCGAAAGCAGCTCAATGGACTCGTGAAGTGCCATCACTCCACCGACCATCACGGCTTTTGTTCGCGGCAAATCCTGCAGAGGGTCGTAGTCCATTCCAGGAAAATTGGTCTCCAGATATTTCTGGAAGTGGAGGAACTGCCCTTTCTCACGCAGCACTCGCCAGTGAGCCGGCATGTCTGCAATGAAGGACTCGATTTCGATGCCCGGCAGTGGCGGATGCCCGGCTGCGTACATTTCGTGCGTGACAACTTTGCCCTCGGTCACGTTTCCAATGTGGCATGAGAAGCACTGTTCAGCGCGCCGGAGTGGATTGCGGACGTCGACAAAGTTGTACTTTTCTTCCTTCTCGGCCGGAGAAACGAGCCGCCAGCTGTCGCGTTTGTGGTGATCTTCCCACTGGCTGGCAGCACCGTGACACGATTCACAGGTCACGCCGTATTCGTAAACGGCGGGTTTCTTCTCGCCCTTCTTCCAGCCCGAATGGCAGGCGAGGCATTCCTGAGCCTCGGTCACTTTGTAGTTCACGCCGCGTTTCGTCGTTTGAAGAATCGCCTGCATTTTCTGACCAAGCGGCTTTGAAAGCAGTTCGAATGCGACAATGTGCTTGTCGTGCTCGAAGATTCGCCCTTCGTTCATCGCGCTGAAACTGCGATCGAGTTTCAGCCGGCCGCCGGCATCCGGATTCGGCTCGTTTGAGTGGCAGAGTGCACAGCCCTGATACCCCACGTATTCAAACGGCTCGGCATCCTGAGCGACTGCCGTTTGCGGACCGCTCGCCGAAATTGAAAGTGCCAGGGCCGCGAGCCCGGACAGACTGACCCGAACGGCAATCCGGCCCGCGTCGGGCGAACGCTGTGTCTTAATTCTTACTGCCATCCTCATAGTCCTCTCAGTCGAGTGAGGTGCGAATCGTGTTGAGAGTCTCTTCAAACGTCTGAATCGGAGTCGACGAATAATCTTCCGGGCTGTCCCGATCGGCCGGAAACTCAAGCAATTCCCGCAGATCGATCAGAGACTTTAGAACCGGATCGTTTGAATCGGACACTGGCAGTTCGCGAAGATCCCGATGCCCCCTCTGCAGAGCCGCCAGAGCGAGATAAACCTGAGTCGCGCCGTCCCAGTTTTCTTTCACGACACCCGGCCCGGCCGCTGCCACAGCGTTTCGGAGGGCCGCGACCTGCTCAAGTGACAGCATGACCTCGCTTCGGCCGGCGCTGTTTTTGCTTCGCGGAAAATCTCGACCCGCTTCCTGAAGAAACTTTTGAAGCTCGCGCCCCCGGGTCACAACTTCCTTCGCATTTGGCAAACTCTCTGCCATCAGACTCTGCAACGAGGTCACGGAATGGCCGCCCGACTTCACATCACGCTGCAGTGTTTGTTTCGTGACGATGTCCACAAGCGGAAACGTCCACGTGCCCCACGGATACTGTCCTGGCCCGCGGCCCGCGAATCCGCGTTCCTGTCGCCAGCTTGGAGATGCAAGATTGTGGTGGCAGGCAAAGCAACCAGTTTCCGCATATTCGGGCCACACAGGGGGCACCTGGCCGGCGGGATAGTGACCCGTGAATTTGAAGTCCTGCTGGGTCTCAGACCGCTCCGCCCGGTAGATGAGCAGATCCAAAGCCGCCTCGGCTGTCGCGAGCTGGCCAACGGCCCAGGTATCTGCTTCGATGCCCGGTCGCTCAGACCAGTCCGCTCGCTCGCGGCTGGAAGCGACTTCCCAGTGAATTGGCATATTGGCCATGAAGGCCGAGAATTCAAAAAACAGACGCGGATGTCCGGCTGCGTAAAGATCGTGATTGACGTCTCGCCCGGGTGCTCCGACGTGGCAGTCGGCACAAACTTTCGCTCGCTCCCAGAGCTCATCCGTATCAACGAAACCGAATCGCTGCTTGTCTTCCACTCGTGTCGAGTCAGTCCAGCGAACGTGCTCAGCGAGCCAGCCTTGAGCGCCGCCATGGCAGGCTTCGCAGCTGACGCCACCAAGCAGATGCCCGTGAATTTTCTCGCCGGTGGGAGTCGGCTCAAAGCGTTGAGGAGAATGGCAGTTCAAGCACAGCGCGGCCTCGTGAGCTGGTGTCTCGAGGCGCAGCAGCTTCGCCATCTGCTTCGATTCGTCGTTGAGCAGGACGGAATACCCTTCGGCATGCTTGTCCTGTTGAACCCAGATGCTGTACTCAGCCCCGGCAATTCCGTTCGAAGGATTTCCGCCGTGACAGTTGGACGCCGCGCAGGAGCCAACACCGGTAAACACGGCATCCAGTTTCGCGCCGATTCTCCCCGTCGACGCTGTTGCAAATGCGGACGGGACCACCGTCTGTCGCGGTTCAACCGCAGATCCCGACCGAGCGACCCACACAATCGTGGTGGTGGCAACGAGCGTGATGAGAAGCGGAATGTTTCTGTTCCAGCTCATCGAATGACTCCGACGCAGAGATGCCCTCCCGGCAACCTCAACGTTAGGACCGTACTCACCCCGTCGTTCAGCACCGAGGTCGTAACGGACCTCGAACGCCGCTGTTCGGAGAGACTCCTTCTGTCACTAATTCGTGTTTTTGTCCGTCAAAATTGCGTCAAGCCCGACCGTTGAAGGGCTAAGAACCGAATTCAACGGCGCGGTGTAGTCGTCCCTGGCGTGATCGTGGTACGTGTGGCATTCGACACAATCTGCGCGTGCCCCCAGATGCCGCGCTCGAGCTTCTCCGTTGGGCTGATCCGGGGTGGACGAGTGGCATTTTCTGCATAACTCAATCGATGGAAGCAGGATGTCAGCTGTCTGAGTGCTCTTAACGGCACCATCGTGGCATTCGGCACAATTCATCATCTGGTGAGCGTTGTGGCTGAACTGTGCGTGAGGCATCCATCGGCTGGGAATCATTCGGTAGCCGTCGTCTTTGGTATCGCCGCTGATATTTCGAGTCGAAAGCAGCTCCTTCACGCGGCGTGCGATTTCCTCGTCGGTCTCACCACTGTTGTCCTGCTCAGCCTGTGTGCGAAGAGCCTGCTTGACCCGGGAGAGACTGAGCTGCTCTGTCGGGTAACGCGGGCCAATGATCCGCCAGCCCCCGTTTAATTCGTCGGTTTTCTCGTCCGAGGGTTTCACAGTGTGGCAGTACGAACAACTGCCACGGGCTTCGACACCCGCAACTCCATGTCCGGCACGGACTGTCTTTCGTTCTGCTTCCGGAACCGGGTCTGCAGCTTCGAGGGCCAGCATGGCTTTCTGCATGGCTGAACGCAGCCGGCTGGACAGTTCCTTTGTCTGACTGCTCCGCAACGGACGACGCCGGCCGGGAATCTCTCGCCCGGGGTTTTGCGCGAGCGGGGACGGCTTCGTCGTGTCCCGCTCACCGGACTCTTTGGCCTTTTTGAGAATCGCAAGAGTGATGCGATCTGTGAGGTATCCCATCACGATTCCCGGTGACTCGTGAGGTAACTGGTCGGAGCCGCCTCCTTCGTAATACAGCCCGTGACATGTCCGGCAGTGCTGCTCGTAAACGATAGGCAGCATGTATCTCCCGTCAGGCGCTTCCTGATGACACTCGGCGCAAAGCTGATTGATGTTCCTGAATCGTCTGTGCTCTTTCGTGCCGCCGTCGGCACTCTTTCGAAAACTGTCGATGGCCCACACCAGATCGTCGCCGTCGCGGGTCACTTTGAGATGCTTCGTGTGGTTGAACCTGATTCCGCTGCGATCGATCCAGGCCTCTTCCTCCTGAGGTCCGGCCGCCGTAGCGATGAATTTCCTGCCCCACTCCACGAGCTGCCGAGTCCCGTGTCGAGACGCAGCCTCCTGGCCGTCCCATTGTTTCAGTATTCCAGCGAGTTCTTCCTTGCCGCTGTTTTTCAGGAGGACCGGAGCGAACTCGGGGTGATGCTTTTCGAAGCTGGAAATCTTTCCGACAAAATCCACCGATGCGGTGAAGTCGCCCTGGTTGTAAACCTTCAAATCCGAGTGGCAGTTCAGGCAGTGCTGATCACTGACCCGAGTCAGATCGATGTCGCCCTGGTGATCGTGATGGCACGAGGCACAGGACGGCTCATCGGTTTCGGGATGTTGAGTCGGGTAGTGTCTTGCCCCGGCGTGACAGTTCAGGCAGGCCTTGTTTTCCACAGAGTGGACGTGCGAGGAAAAATCTCCCCCCAGAATTCGATCGAGCGGTCCCCACTCGGTGTGGCACTTCGCACAATCGTTTTCAAACATCCTGTGAACTGTCGCGACGTCGCCTCCCTCAAAGATGTGGTAGTCCCCTTCAGCTCCCTTCCAACCGAGCCAGGCCAGCGTGGCGATGCACAGCCACAACGACAGCCACCACGTTCGCCGACGGAACCGGTTCGGGCGTTTCTGGACGTCGATCTCGACTCGTTCGGAGAGTTCTCGACTGGTGTAGGGAAGAGGCATGTCCGGCTCAGCTGGGTGAAACTCAGTGACTCATAAACGACAGCGACAGTGACTCGAAATCAAAACAGAAACTCGCTACCCGCCGAAAAGCGAAAACGTGAACGGGACAACTCGAAGTGCCATGACGATGTGGACGATCATCAGCACGTAAAGAACCATTGAAAAGGGAATGTGCAGGATCAGCCAGTAGTGCAGCCAGTGGTGAATCCGTTCCTGCGAGGCAAACTGCCGGTGCTCATCGCAGCGGGCCTGCAGAGCGGACAGTATTTCGTGCAGCTCAACGGGCAACGTCCCTCGCATCTGATTGAAGGCCCGATTCGATTCCCGAACGCTCGCGAGGCGACCGGTGCGAGGATTTGCCGCCATGTATGGCCTCACTTCGTCGAGATAAAACTCACGCAGTTCTTTCGTTCGCAGAATCGGAACTTTTGCGGCGGCCTTCTTTTTCGGAACGATCGCTTTCGGAGCCGGGGCCTTTTTAACGGATGCCTTCGCACCGGCAGTTTCTTTTTCAGCCACCGGTTCTTTTTTAGCCACCAGAGGCTTCGCACCGCCAGCAGCTGCCTTCGCCTGGATCTTTGCGATGACTGGTTTGCTGCTGGTCGGCGCCGCGGAAGCCGAAGCAGTCGGTGCCGCCGCTGCGGAAAGTTCTTCTGCCGTCACTCCGAGAAACGGGCGAGCCAGTTCGGCCACTTCTTCGGCCAGTGCCGCCTCGTATCCATATTTCTCAACCAGGAGTGAAGTAATCGTGGCGACCGCTTTATCAGGGTCCTCGTCGTCCCGTTTCAGGAACGGCCGGGCGGATTCCGCAACCTCACCCGCCAGATTCGAGTCGTACCCGTATTTCTCGACGAGAAGTTTTTCGATCGACGAAACTTCGCCAGCCACGTTGGGGACGAATTTAGGAATTGGGACCGGCTTTCTCGACTTCACGGCCGCGGGGACGGCCTTTGGCACAGCGGACGAGGACACCACGGCCGAGGGAGCAGCGGCCGAGGGAGCAGCGGACGAGGCCGACGCACCCTTGCTGCTCGCTCTGATTTGCTCGATCGGGGACAGGGATGATGCTGACGCAACGGGCTTCTCGCTTCCCTTGCCCGCTCGAATCTGATCCAGTGGCGAACCAGCGGGTTTGTTACCGGACGCTGCTCGAATTTTGTCGAGCGGCGATCCGCCAGGTTTCGCTGCACCAGCCGGCTTCTTCGCTCCGCCCGCCCTGATTGCGTCGAGCGGCGACCCACCCGGCTTCTTCGCTCCGGCCGCCTTGATCGCGTCGAGAGGCGACCCACCCGGCTTCTTCGCTCCGGCCGCCTTGATCGCGTCGAGGGGCGATCCGCCTGGCTTCTTCGCTCCGGCCGCCTTGATCGCGTCGAGAGGCGATCCGCCTGGCTTCTTCGCGCCGGCCGCCTTGATCGCGTCGAGGGGCGATCCGCCTGGCTTCTTCGCGCCGGCCGCCTTGATCGCGTCGAGGGGCGATCCACCCGGCTTCTTCGCGCCGGCCGCCTTGATCGCGTCGAGAGGCGATCCGCCCGGCTTCTTCGCGCCGGCCGCCTTGATCGCGTCGAGGGGCGACCCGCCTGGCTTCTTCGCTCCGCCGGCTTTGATCGCGTCGAGAGGCGATCCACCCGGCTTCTTTGCTCCGCCCGCTTTGATCGCGTCGAGTGGCGATCCACCACCCTTTTTACCAGCAGTCTCATCAGCCGCTGTTTCCTTCAAGTCGGAAACGCCCTTTACGGAATAGATGTCGACAAAATAAGGCGTGAGATCGTTGACCGTACGAATCCAGCCGTTGGTTTTCGAAATCGTCGCAATGTCGCGAAACAGAGCCAGGTCGAAATCGTCAACGTGGTCGGCCCACTTCGTTTTTTCTTCGCGGGCTTCGTCCTTCTTTCCGGCGGCCTCGAGGTCCCGGACCTTCTTCCCGTGTCGCACGAGCCGTTCCAGCTCTGCCTTCATCGGGTCATTCGTAAGGGGAATCTGACCGCACTGCTCAAAAACCATTCGGTCCGACATGATCCGATTTCGACGCCGGATGTACGGGACCTGTGCCAGAAAAGTCTCTCGTTCGACTCGCGACGTCAGCAGTTGCGGCAGCAGATGCTGCATGGCAAGCCCGTAAAAGCCGCTCAGCCAGACGGCCACGAAAATCCACATCAGAATCTGTTCGAGCACGCCGCCAAACGCGAACCCACTGTGAAACAGGATGAACGGAAAACTGAGTCCGCCCAGCCACAAGTGCCCCCGCAGCCAGAACTGAGCACTCCCCAGTCGCCAGTGGGAAACTTTTTTTCGCGCGGCAAGCAGACCGGCAAACACCATCATCGCCGTGCCGATGACGCCGTAGATCAAACCCGGAAGACTCCCGCCCGTTGCCCCTTTGTCGCCGGCACCGGCGTAGACCAGGTAGGACACGATGCCCAGCGCGAGGATGACCGTTGAAATCATCGCCCAGGAACGGTGTGTTCTGTCAATCAGCACTGCGAATCCTCGTGTCGCGGCAGAATCTGTGTAAGTTGGCTTCGGCTGCAATCATCAAGAACAGGATGACTATTCCTCAAAGAAAAATTCCAGCGCGCTGACTCTCATGGCTGCATCATGAGGGCAGGCGTAAACGCAGGACGGTTCCTGTTTCGAAAGTGAACTACAAAGATCGCAGACCACTGCCTGCTTGCTCACGGACTTCGTTTCGGATCCACCCAGCAGAGCTTTCTGATACCCACTCAGCTCGACGTCACCAGGCAGCGAGTTCATCTGAATCGACCCGTACGGACACTGATCCGCACACAACTCGCACCCGATGCACCAGTCCGTAATCTGAATCTCTGAATTTTCGCCGCGGTTAATCGCCCCGACCGGACAGCCGATCATGCAGACCGGATCCAGGCAGGAGCGACATGTCAGCGGCACGAGGTATTTTTCAAAGCGTGGCCCGTCGAGATACAGACGCGTGCGTCCGTCCTCGTGCGAGGACACGCAGGCTTCGACACACTGATTGCACCGCGTGCATCGGTCCAGGTCGATCAGCATCAGCCGCTGCCCCTGGATCAGTCCCAACTGCTCGAACTCGGGTGACTGCGACCGAACTTCGACGCGGTCTCCCACCGGCGTCTTCTGTTTTTCAGCCTTCGCCCGAAACCCCGCGACCTTGTCCTGAACTTTCTGCTTCAGTTTCTTCGAACGATTGACGACCGACTGGAAATCCTCTTTGGAGATCTTGACCAGCTCAGCACGCGACGGCACGGCACCGGTTCGAGAATCCGGCAGGCGCATGTTGGCACCGCCATCGGGATGGTCGTAAGCGAAAATCGTCGCACTTCGCGGCTCGCCGGTCTCAACACCGAGTTCACCGAAATCGTCGCCGCGACCGAGGTACGTCAGAGTGCGGCGTGCTCCACACGAAGCCGCTCGCCGAGGCAGACCTTCCGGCAGAAGATGCTCCAGCAGTGACCGATGAAATGTGCGCCGTTCGAGTTCAGACCAGCCCTTGGTCTCGTCCGGAAAGTCTTCGCAGTCGACTGTCAGCTGCGGGCTGTCGATCACCGAGATCACTGACTCGGTCGTTTTCCCGATCGCCGTGTGAAGCTCGGCTTCTTTAATCAGTCGATTCAACGCTTCGATCAGTTTTGTCTGGGAGTCGCTGTCGAGCTTGCCAGCATTCACCGCTGCCTGAACCTCTTCCGGCAACCACACCCAGATATTTTCTCCGAAGCCACCTTTGGCGTGAGCAGCCAGTTCGGTCGTGATTTTCTTCCAGTTGTCCGGTTTGAATTCTTCGGTTCGAATGAGAGTCCAGGCGTTCTTGACAACTTTCACGAGGCCACTGCGAACGATGTAGAACGAATCGGATTCGTCGAATTCTTCGAAAACGACCGAACCCGCCGGAAAGTCCACCAGCTCAATCCGTTCGCGGATCTCGTTGAATTCTTCTTCGGGAAGGTCCTGAAAGATCGACAAACGACGAATGTGTCCATCGAGAACCCGCTCGCGATAAACGGCATCGAGCTTCTGCGAGTACTTCTCATCGTTGTGGAGCATGTCCAGCACGTTGCGGAGCATCTCCAGCATGTAACAGTCTTCGTCGGCCATAACAGTCGCAGAACGGGGAGCCCGGTTCAGGCAGCTCATTTCGCCGAACAGCTCACCCTCGTGCAGCGGAGCCTGTTTCGTCGCGACATCGATATCGGAGGGGCCGTCGATGGGAATTTTCGACGGAATCGCCGCTTTCGTCGGGCCACCCGAAAACAGGCGTCCCAATCGATGAAGCAAACCGGGCTTTTGCTTCCTGTCGAAGTTGATAATGAGATGCGCCGTCGCGACGTGGCGTTCTGCCGGCTTCGAACTGGACGCCGCGTACTGGGCCACTTTGACTCGAAGCGCCGCAATCTCGGATTCGAAACTGGCCGCGAGGGAATTCAGCGACTTCGCAGATTCACGACGGTAATAAGTATGGGATCCGTCCTGTCCGGCCTTTTTCTGCTCCAGCGTCTTTCGGATTTCGACCAGCTGACGTTCACGAAGCTGCAGAACGTCCTCAGAAGTGAGGATCGAATAAGCCGTCGCTCCGCTCTCACCCTGCCGCACAAGAGCTCGGCCCTTTTTGCACTTCCGCAGGAACGTCGATCCGGGAAAACGCGCAAAAGACGGCGTCTTCTTGAGATCTTCGAAAAGAGACAGAGAAGCAAGTTCTGCCGCAGTCAGAAGTTCGTCGCCAGGTTCGAAAGGATTTGTGACTTCCTCCAGTTCCACGGGCAACATCGCTTCAGCCATATCGCATCCTCTGTTGTCGAATCACGGCTGGAGTATCCGGGGACGCCTCGATTTCGACCAGGCAATCCGGACGCGCCGAGGCGGAATCTCAAGACTGAAATTAAGACCGGAAACCCTGGACACTTTGCCTGCGATGACTCTCCGGCCCCCAGTCCTGAGGGAACTGGCGTCAACGTAGCGAGAACGAGACAGAGAGACAAGCAATTTCGTTCAGACCTGCCACGCAGCGAAAGCGGTGACGGCGAGGTTCGGAGTCGTGACGATTCCAGCAGTCGTCAGACGCGGTGAGTGAGGAACCGCAACCCACCCCGACAATGGCGGCCGAGCGATCCCTATGACCGATGCTGAACGGCGTGAGCAGCCGTCGATCGTCAAGCGGGGCGGCCCGTCATTTCCGGGCCGGCGCGCCGAGGCGTCTGGCCGGGCCGGAACATGGCGGGGAATCCCGCCGCGTTTCCGTCCTGCGACCAGACGTTGTGGCGACTTGTCTCGGGGCGAGCCAGGCTCGCCGCAGAACAAACTGATTAAGCGCTGCTCGCACTCAGACGTAGCTGGGCTCGAGCAGTTGATTAATGCGTGACACCAGCTCTTCGTTCGAAAACGGTCGGCAGATGTAATCGTCGGCTCCGCTGGGAGAGTCTGATCCGTCACCGTTGACGATCATGACCTTGACCCGTTCGAGACCGCTTGCCTGTCGAATGAAATTCACCAGGTCACCGACCTGCAGGCCCGGCGTCCGCAGGTCCAGCAGCATGACCGACGGCTTGAACGTGCCGAGCAGCGAACCGGCGTGAAAGCCGTCCGACGCGACGCTCGTCTTGTAGCCAGAGTTCTGGAGTGCCTGCTCGACTTCGCGAGCGAGCAACGGATCGCTTTCCGCGATCAGAACTCGACGTTCGCGCTGAGCAAAGCCGTCCGGAACCGGCATGTTGTTTTCTTTGAGGAAATCCAGGAAGTCCTCAACAGTGACACGGTTGTCGCCGCGTCCGGGAAGCTGATAAGCACTCAGCCGTCCGCGCTCGATCCAGCGGATCACAGTTCGGAAGTTGACCCCGCAATACTTTGCGATTTCCCCAGTGGTCAAAATCTGTTTTGGTTGCATGACACGCCACCTTCAGGTCGCGAGGTGCCGGTAGCACCCCTGAGAACGGTACGAAGAACAAGTCACCCGATGCGGACAGTCATCCTGAACGTCCTCTATGTCCTGCGTGAGACCACCGACGAATTCGACTGATCTTCTGACCGGCTGCTCGCGTCAACTGACGCCGAGCCCGACAGAAACCATTCGAGTTCGTAAAACAACTCCTCCGGCCTGGAGAGTCATTTCAGCGGGTTGGAAACCGAAGAGAGGGGCATCCCAGGCAAACCATGCCCGGCGAATTCCAACCACGATGAACTCACAGGGGAAACCTAGGCCACGTGCCGAGCTTGTCAAACTGGCTTGTGTCGGACCTCGTGCTTTTCGAGCCATCGCGTGCGGCAAGTCCCGTGTTGGTGAAAAACGGCAACACAGACAACCTGTCAAATCAGTCTTCAGAGCTGACGGCGGGCGTTTCAACAGTGAACTTCGGCATAAACGAGCAAATGACAAATGACCTTCAACACGCGATAATTTCCGTCGCGCAATCGTCTTTCACGGATGGGCTGCAGTCCTGAATCTGGCGAGCCACGCTTTCACCGAACGAAAGTGGGTAAGGGACGGCGGCGAAATTAAATCGGCATTCTCAGAGACGCTGTGATTGAAAAGACTCCTCAACC
>JAQBVJ010000222.1 GCA_027623235.1 Planctomycetota bacterium | reverse complement strand
GAGCATTGAGCCAGAAAACATCCGCCCAAGTCTAGACCAGTTTTCAATTCTTTCGCACTGGGCCGTGAACGGTTACAAAAGTAAAGATCGCAACTGGTCCTCTTGACGACTACGAAACGGAAGAAAGTTGATACTCATGAATTCTTGCCGACTGATTTGCTTTCTACTAATTACCGCTCTTCTTAATGCACGGCCATCACTCGCCAAAGAAGCGCCCAACATCGTTGTTATTATGGCAGACGATCTTGGCTACGGAGATCTTTCGTGCTACGGCGCGACTCGGGTCAAGACACCGAATATTGATCGACTGGCCTCAGAAGGGTTGCGATTCACGAGCGGTTACTGCTCGGCGTCAACCTGCACTCCCACTCGTTATTCATTCCTCACCGGCAACTACGCGTTCCGGAAAGACGGGACTGGCATCGCACCACCGAACAGCCCGTCCATCATTCAGCCAGGCACGGAAACGGTTGCGTCTGTGCTTCAGAAAGCCGGATACCAGACAGCGGTGATCGGAAAGTGGCATCTCGGTCTCGGCGGACCGAACGGGCCGGACTGGAACGGGGACTTGAAACCGGGTCCTCGAGAAATCGGCTTCGGCTTCAACTTCCTGCTTCCGACGACGAACGACCGCGTGCCCCAGGTTTATGTCAGAAATCACCGAGTCCTGAACCTCGACCCGAAGGACCCGCTGTGGGTTGGGAATAAGAAACCCGCCAAAGATCATCCGACCGGACTGACTCATCGTGACACGTTGAAAATGGACTGGTCTCACGGCCACAACTCGACAATTCACAACGGAATCAGCCGGATCGGCTTCTACACGGGAGGACACGCTGCGCGGTTCCGCGACGAGGATCTGGCGGACGAATGGGTCAAGCAGTCGGTGCAGTGGATTGAGGCCAACAAGGAGAAGCCGTTTTTCCTGTTCTTCTCGTCGCACGATCTTCACGTGCCCCGAATTCCGCACGAGCGATTTCAGGGACAGTCGCCGCTCGGGTTTCGAGGTGACTCGATCGTGCAGCTTGACTGGTGCGTCGGCGAGCTGACAAAAACGCTGGACCGCCTCGGCCTTGCTGAGAACACGCTGGTCGTCTTCTGCTCAGACAACGGCCCCGTTCTTGACGACGGATACAAAGATGGAGCGATCGAGAAAAATGGCGGGCACAAACCGGCCGGGCCGTACAGCGGCGGCAAGTACAGCGTGCTGGAAGGCGGCACACGCACCCCGTTCATCACCCGCTGGAAAGGCCGAATCCCAGCAGGTGAGTCGGACGAGCTTGTATGCACAATCGACTGCGCAGCAAGTTTTGCAGCAATGACGGGGGTGAAACTTGCGGACGAAGCGTGCATCGACAGCTTCGACGTCCTTGGTGCGATGCTTGGAATTGAGGGGGCGAAAGGTCGAGATCATCTCGTCCAGCAGGACAACGGTCGGGGAAGCAACTACGGATTGCGGGCCGGCAAATGGAAATTGCAGCGTCACGATTCGAAAACGGCGAGAAACGTCGAACTGCGTCTCGTGAACACGCCGGTCGCGCGTTACAGGCTTTTTGATTTGAGTTCGGACCCTGCCGAGAAGGACAACGTGATCGCCGATCACCCCGAGGTCGCAGCGCGGCTGATCGCTCAGTTGAGCAAAGTTATTGAAGACGGTCGAAGTCGAAACTGACACGGGACGATCGAAGAACAGCCGGCACCAGGCTCAAGACGGCACTGGGATAAGCCGATGCGCCGCGTTGACTCTGTGTTTCGGTGGCCCGTAGGATGAAAAGTCCTCGCTTGTCCTATCGAACTTCCCGCCGCGTCCAGCAGACCCAGGGCTGACAATTCCTATGCCAGCATTGCGATATCAACGCCGAAGCTTCATTGGACTTGGCCTTGCCGGCGGGCTTTCCGTCCGAATGGCGATGTCGGCCCGCGCCGCGGAGTCTGGTAAACCGGCGGCTCAAGCCAGGAACGTGCTCGTCGTTCTTGAGCAGGGCGGCCTGTCTCATATGGACACATGGGATCCAAAACCGGAGGCCGTGGTCGAACATCGCAGCCCGTTCAAGCCGGTTTCGACGGCAATTCCGGGTGTTCAATTCACATCGTTGCTGTCCAAGACGGCTCAGGTCGCTGATCGGCTGACAGTGATTCGCGGGATGCATCACACGAAGTCCGGCGCCAACGGGCATCCTCAAGGCACGCAGTACGCTCTGTCCGGCGAGATGCCCGGCGGACCGCTGGAGATGCCGGACATCGGGTCAATTGTCGCGCACCGGATGGGGTCGGAATGCGAATATCTCCCACCGTACATCATGGTGCCCGGCAATCATGAGCAGGCGAAAGAAGCTCGAGTTGGCTTCCTCCCGGCTGGTGCCAAAGTTTTCAAAACTGGCGGACGGGATTTGTCCGACCCCGCATGGAAGGTCAACGATCTTGGCCTGGTTGCCGGAATCGACCGCAGTCGGTTCCTCGATCGACGCGACCTCCTGAGCAATCTCAACGTTGGAGTGGCTCCGGCAAAGCAGGGCTCGGTCAGAACGTTTACCGATCTCTCTCAACAGGCGGCCGATCTGCTGACCAATCCGCTCACACAGCAGGCGTTTCAGCTGGGAGACGAATCGGAATCGGTTAGAGACAAATACGGACGTGGTCATCGCGGTCAGTGTTATCTCCTGGGCCGACGGCTGATCGAACGCGGAGTGCGGTTCGTCACGGTCGATGTGCGGGAACCGCTGACGAAGGAAACGCCGGGTGGCTTCAACATGAACTGGGACCACCACGACTACATCTACAATAAAGGCTCGTGCGGAACGATCCGGAACGGGGCTGGTGGCGAGGGCCGATACGGGATCGGGCACTGGGTGATGATGGGATCGACAGATCAGGCCTTTGCCGCCCTGATCGAGGACATGGACGAACGCGGACTCCTGGACGAAACCCTCGTCGCGTTTGTCAGCGAGTTCGGACGGACGCCCAGGCTCAACCGCTTTCAAGGCCGGGACCACTGGGTGAACGCCTACTCGATTGCCCTGGCAGGAGCGGGAGTTCCCGGCGGTCAGGTGCTTGGCTCATCGGATCGCGACGGTGGCTACGTCACCAGTCGAGCCACCACTCCCGAGGACTATGCGGCGACGATTTATGAAAAACTCGGACTGGATCGCACGAAGCCGATTTACACTCCGTCAAACCGCCCCGTCTTTCTGGCTCACACCGGAACGGCGATCCAGGAAGTGTTCTAGGCTGATAATAGACAGGTCGTCTGCAGGCAGCACACTCGCGTTACAGTGAATTCACTCAGGTAATCATCATGGAAATTGATAATAAGCGTTGCCCCGGCCCGGTCAGGCGCCGTTCGTTTCTCGAAGCAGGGTCGTTGCTGCTCGGCGGTTTGACACTCAGCGACGTCCTGGAATCGCGAGCTCAGGCCAAAGCGGCCGGCAAGGTTCCTTCTGACACGTCCGTAATCCTGATCTGGCTTCAGGGAGGACCAAGTCATATGGAAACCTACGATATGAAGCCGGACGCGCCGGTTGAGTATCGTGGGGAGCTCGGTGCAATTCCGACGGCCGTCCCTGGAATGGATGTTTGCGAGTTGCTGCCACTTCACGCGAAAGTCGCCGACAAGTTCAACATTATTCGGTCCATCTCGCACGGGTTCGCCAATCACGCGGGGGGAGCCGGACGTTTTCTTTCTGGCTACAACCCGCTGCGGCCGCTCGACCCGCTGGCGCAGTTTCCGTGCCTCGGCCCGGTCGTCTCGAAAATGCTTGAAGGCCGTCGCGACCCCGCGATGCCACGTTACGTCGGCAGTGCCTCGAACGTGTACGGTGGCGGAGCCGCTCACGTCGGTGCGGCGTATCTCCCGTTTGTTGTGGGAGCCGACCCGAACTCACCGAGCTTCAAAGTCAACAACCTCTCTCTCGCCCCGGGGATGCAGAAGCGGCTTGATGATCGGCGCACTTTGCTGTCGGCGTTTGACGGGATCCAACGAGATCTCGATCAGACCGGCGTGATGGACACAATTGATAAGTACAATCAGGAAGCCGTCGAACTTCTCACCAGTGATCGAGCTCGCGACGCGTTCGACATTTCTCTGGAAAGCCCGCACGTCCGGGACAAGTACGGTCGACACAAATGGGGGCAGCGAGCTCTGCTGGCTCGCCGACTGGTCGAAGCTGGAACAAGCTTCGTGACGATGCAGATGCAGAATCCGGGCATTCCCGGCGGCATCGGCAACTGGGACATCCACGCGGTCAATGGCCATCTTTACGACGACGCTCGCGCCCGGTTGCCGGTATTTGACCAGGCGGTTTCGGCGCTGGTTGACGACATTTATCAGCGAGGTCTCGATCAGAAGGTGATGGTGATCGTGTCTGGCGAGTTTGGCCGAACGCCGCGCGTGAATCCTCAGAAGGGAACTCGATCGGGAATCCTGCAGCCCGGGCGGGATCACTACCCCGCAGCGATGTCGGTACTGGTCGCCGGAGGCGGAATGCAGACGGGACAGGTGATCGGGTCGACAACGGCAAAGGGCGAGCGTCCGAAAGATCGGGCACTCGACCCGAACGACCTGCTGGCGACGGTTTATCAGCACCTCGGAATCGACTTCCGGCAGATGACTGTTGACACCAGTGGCCGTCCGGTTCCGCTGATTCCGCATGGCACGCCGATTCGAGAATTGCTGTGACGGATCGACGATGGCCGGTGATCCTGCTGCTGCTTCTTTCGATTCCCGAAATTGTCTCGGCGGAGCTGCCGAAGGCCATTTCGGTGTCGCCGATCGCGGTCGCACCAGGGCAAATGACGACCGTTTCCGTCAATGGTTTGAATCTGGCCGGTGCAACGGAACTCTGGACGAATCTCGACGCTGAGATTCGCCGCGTTCAGGCTGCGGACGAGCGGGTGCGGAAGATCGTTTCGGCGTTTGGAGAAGGTAAGACCCCACCGTCGGGAACCGTGATCACCGAGGCGGAAGACTTCGCCCGGGGGAAGATCGGCAAGAATGGTCCGTTCGTTCTGAACGGCAACTTCAAGCCGAATTACGCCGAGTGGGATTTCGAATTGCCCGCTTCTGGCCGATTCGTCCTGGAGCTGAATTTCGCGTCCGGTGAATCGCGTCCCGTCAAGCTGTTTCTCAACGGCGAGCTGCTGACAGAACAGGCGGCCGCGGGAACGACCGGCGGCTTTGCGGATTCCAATTCGAAGTGGATGGTGGAATGCGTGCTGGCTCTGAAAGAGGGAGTCAACACGGTACGTCTGGAACGTCCGGGTGGGATGCCTCATTTCGACAAGCTCGCGCTGGTTCCGACGGAGCTTCCGGCCACGCGATTTTTGAGTGTGGCACCGACGGATCGCGTCGCTCCTTTTGAAATCGACGTGCCGAAGGATTCACCGGTCGGCATCAGAGGTCTTCGCGTCGCGACTCGCGAGGGGATATCGAATCTGCTGTTCTTCATGGTGGACGATCTCCCAACCGTGAAAGAAGTACGAGGTCGTAATTCCGGCAGCGTTTCTCAGAGCGTCAACTTGCCGGTCGCCGTTGAGGGCTACTGTGATGTCGGCCTCGCCGATCGGTACCAGTTTCACGCGGAGGCGGGTGAGTCCGTTTCGATTGAGGCAGTGGCCGCTCGAGTTGGCTCGAATCTGGATCCGGTACTGCGACTGCTCGATTCTGAAGGACGCGAGCTGGCTTTTGCAGACGACACGGCAGGGCTCGCGGGCGACTGTTGTTTGCGTCACCGGTGTGAGGCCAGCGGCGATTCGCTCAGTGACGCGTTCGGGTCGCTCGCCAGCAGGCTGATAATCTCATCAGCCACCTGCACGAGTCGCA
>JAQBVJ010000221.1 GCA_027623235.1 Planctomycetota bacterium | reverse complement strand
ATGCGCCCCGATCTGCCGGTCGTCAATGCCACGACCTCAGCTGAAACCGTGATCTGTCTCCGACAGTAAGCCCCCCTCTCGTACGGCCTTGCGTGTCGGCGGACTTTTTTGACCACACGCGTTCCGCTGACGCATCGAGCGCCAATGACCGCAATACCGAAGCCATTGCCGTTGCAAACCCTTTTGTCTGAGTGATTTATGAAAGTTCATCGCTAGGTTTGTTCTCGGTGTGCTTGCTTCAGCAACCAGACCGAAAACAATCACACGAGTGTATTTGTGGTTTCAAATTCGTTTGTCCTGTGATGAGCCTTTCTTCGCGCAGATGATAATCAGGTCTTTGAATGAGCTCTCAGGCCCGACGTCACGGGCGGGGCTGCCAAACTTCGAAATCCAACTCGCTCCGGACCGGGTGGCCCTGGTCTGCCTTTGAAAATCTGAACCATGTTGTATGAAGGTCTCATTGCCCATGACGGGCGGAAGGAGACCGAGAGATGTCAGCAAGACGACGGAGACGGCACTCGCCAGAGCAGATTGTTCATAAGCTTCGGGATGCGGATGCGATGCTCAACGCGGGGAAGGACGAGGCGGTCGTGCTGCAGGCCCTGGAGGTGAGTGAGTCGACTTACCTGCGGCGGCGAAAGCAGTACGGAGGGATGAAGGCCGAGTAGGCCAAGCGGCTGAAGGAGCTTGAAGATGAGAACAAGCGTCTGAAGCAGATCGTCGCAGATCAGGCGTTGGACATTCAGATGTTGAAGCATGTCTCAGAGGGAAACTGGTAAGCCCTTCTCGAAAGCGAGCCGCCGTGCAGGATCTGCAGCAGAGTTTTGATGTTTCGGAGCGTCGTGCGTGCGAGGTGGTCGACCAGCCACGCAGCACGCAGCGTTACGATTCATCGCCTCGGGATGACGAGGCGTCTCTGGCGAGGCGGATGTTGCAGCTGGTGAAACAGCGGCCCCGGTTCGGCTATCGCCGCATCGGTCAGCTGCTGCGAGCCGAAGGCTGGCAGGCGAGTGACACGAGAGTGTATCGCTTGTGGCGTCGAGAAGGGCTGAAAGTGCCTCAGAAGAAGCGGAAAAGACGACGTCTGGGCAACAGTCAGAACAGCTGTGATCTGCTGAAGTCCGAGCGGAAGGATCACGTCTGGTGCTGGGACTTCGTGTTCGATCGGACGACGAGCGGCAGCTCCTTGAAGTGGCTGTCGATCGTGGATGAGTACACCAGGGAGTGCCTGACGCTCAAAGTGGATCGCAGCATCACGAGCGAGGATGTGATCGACATACTGGCGGAGTTGTTTGCGATGCGCGGAGTGCCGGAGCATATCCGCAGTGACAACGGACCGGAGTTTATCGCGCTGGCGTTGCGACGTTGGCTCGATCGACTCGACGTGGAGACATTGTACATCGAGCCGGGATCACCCTGGGAGAACGGTTATGCGGAGAGTTTCCACAGCCGCTTCCGGGATGAGTTCCTGGCGATGGAAGAGTTCGAGACCCTGATGGCCGCCAGACAGCTCACGCAGAACTGGCGCGATGACTACAACCAACTGAGACCACACAGCTCGTTGGAGTACATGACCCCGGCAGACTTCGCGGCCCGCTGTGCTGCTTCCACTCCGGAGACGACTTCGGCTACGCCTCAGACGTCTCCTCCGTTCCTGCAGCACAGCGGAGCTTACCCAACCCGACCTTCATAAGGACTGGTACAGGTATTTGAGGCATCCCACAACGGCAATGGCTTCGGCATTGCTGTCATTGGCGCTCGACGCGTCAGCGGAACGTCCCATTACCGCGAGCGGTTCGGGATGAGACGTTTCGTGGTGTTGGGCTTTCGACGAGAGCTTGTCTGGTGTGTTGATTGGCCGTTGAGGTATCCGCAGGGAAGCGAATCATGGGGTGGCTGCGAGTCGAGCTGACTGTGGCAGAGTAGAAGATCGTCCAGGCCGAGCGGTGCTCACATCCAGAGGCGTGCGTCCGGAGCGGCTACTGGTGGTCTAGTCTCTGCATTGTGGATTGACTCGCGAAGCGGCGGCCCAAATTGCAGGAGTGGCACGCTCGACCGGCGAACGGGATGTCCGCCTTTATCGCGAGGGCGGGCTGGAAGCGTTGCGAACTTCGGGACGCGAGTATCAACCCACCAGCGAACTGGCTCAGTGCACCGAGCTGATCCGTCAGTCACTGGAGCAGGAGCCGGTTCGTACCATGGCCGAAACCTGCCACGGCATTGAGAACTCACGGGTGTGAAACGTGGGCCGACTCAGGTTCGCACCTTTCTCGAAGGCATCGGATTAAAGTGGCAACGCATCCTCGCGATCCCGGTCCCCCCCAAAAAGGTCTCGACAAGCACAACGCCGTCCAGGCGAAGTTTCTTGAAGAAGAACTGAATCCGGTGCTGGTGGCGGCTCAGTCCGGCCGGGGGCACGTGTTCTTTGTGGATGTTGCTCACTTCGTGTTCGGGACCTTCCTGTGCTGTTTGTGGTCCTTCACTCGGCTGTTGGTGCGGGCCGTCTCGGGACGTCTGCGATTCAATGTCCTTGGGGGCGTGGACTGAGTGACACGTGAACTGGTCTCCGTGACCCACACCACGGTCGCCAATACCGAGATAATGTGTGAGCTGATGCGTCGGATTGTGGCACTGCGGTTGCTCGGCCCTGTCACGCCGGTCCTGGACAACGCTCGCTACCAGCGAAACCAGGCGGTCATCGCCCTGGCGAAAGAACTGGGAATCACACTGCTGTTTTCTGACCGCCGTATGCACCGTTTGCTAAATAAACGCAAAAACCGTGTCATTATTCAGTAGATGGGCACTGTAGCCCTCAGCCATCGCGAAATTCGTCGATGCGTGCGGAATTTAGTGTGGCGCGGCAGCATGTGATTTTGCGCACGTCACTCTCGCCATCTGGTCGACTGACGTTTGCTTAGAGTCACCTGTCACAGTCCAGATTTTCCAACCATTTCGCGGCATGTAATCGTGACGGATGCGATGCAATCACGTTGCGTGCCGTGCCGACGAACGTTTCCACGAGTTTCCGCCGCGTCGAAAGCGACATGACGCCGATCATATCATCCCTTTACGACGCTCCCCGTCTGGTCGCTGTCCCAGTCGTTTTTTTCGCCCCGCAACCTCTCCCAACCTCTTACCATGAACCCGAAAGCCGTATCCTCATGCCCACAACCAGACCACGTTTGCCGTTATCAGAAACTCAAAACCAGATGGCATCAGTCCTCGGACAGATTCTCGCCAAGGCTTTCATCGACGAAACTTGCCCGGCGCGACAATCACCACCTGACATTCGCAATTCGGAGTCCGGCGCTATGTCACGTCTTCGCAAGAAGCCAGAAACGACCGAATCTCCGGAGTGACATTCACAGTCTCTCGGCACGCGCAATTCTGACAGCAAGTATCTGCTGAGATGACCGTGTGCTCGTTGTATTCCGTGTCTGTGAAATGAGGTCCCACGGTATCGTCGAAAACAAAAGTCCACCCGAAATAAACGCTGAGCCTCTGAGCCGCACAATGCAGTTCTTCATTTACCACCGCGTCGAGCGCCGGCGTTGACTTCGTCGGCACGACTTCTTGCAACCACTCCGGCTTTTTCGACACCACGCTCGTGCCAAATTTACGCTTGTAACCTCGGTCTCCCGCGCTTTGAGGTTCGAACCAACAAGCTTGTTCCCAGAAAGGTGATGACTGGAATCGTCATTCAAGCCATCTGACGCGGATGATTGAGCCACGCTGGGATACGATGTTCGGATTACGTATTGGCCAAGCACACGATTGCTTTCCGTTTTCTAAATAAACGCAACAATCGTGTCATTATCTAATGCCGGGTATTTATCTATGGACTGCACTGCAGCTCCACACGACCTTTTCCAGAAAGGAATACCGCATGGCTGAAATGAATGATAGTTCGAGCGACAAACCCGAAACGGCTCCTCTCACCAGTGCGAAACTCGCCATCGCTGACGTGGTCGGGATGGCCCTTGCTCAAGCGTGGCACACGAGTGTCACCGATTCACGCAACCATACAACGACCACTGAAACGCACGGCTCAACTTCTCAGCAACCGTCCTGATCTTCAGCTATTAAGTCGCTGAGGTACTTTTGCAATTCCGCAGTGATCGGAACGCTCTTAGAGCAATGACATCCGGTGCATTCGATAGTCAACTCCTCGAGTGTCTCGTCAAGCGCATCCCAATCTCTCAATTGAAACACACCCTCGTTTTCACAGCTGCACTTGAATTCACAATAATCTGCAATCCGTGTCGCTATGCGGGCGAACTCCTCACGGGTTTCGACGTCGGATTCTGCGGATGATCCGGTGGAGATCCCATCTTGAATATCTGGCCCTGCAGAAGAATGTATACTCGTGGTCCGTGGCGGCGCAGACTTATATTGCCGGTCAGCCTCGCGTCGTTTTCGCGTCATTTCAGCGTAGTACTGCAGAAACCGCAGCAGCACGGCCGGGTCGAGTGGTGTTAGCTGTGTGGTAACTGGATCAAGTCCTGCAACGCGAAATCGGTCTCGGATTAGAATCAGTGGCAATCCGCCCAGCGCTTCCTGACGGCCATAGACAAGTTGAAACACGGTGCATTCGTCATCGCTGAATTCAATCGGAACACACTGTCGAACTGCATGCATTCCCGCGTGGATACAGGTTGCCATTGATTGATAAGCCTGCAGCAGCATTCTGAGACGCACTTCCCGGACAGCGTTACGGTTGATGGTGCCACCGTGACTGTTCTGCTTGGCAATGCGGTGGACAAGACCGTCGGACTTCTTAACGAACCACCGCTCGAAATCGTCGGTGTCGTCACGAATATGATCCTCAAGGGCTTCAGTGAATCGCTTTTGTACAAGGTCAAAAGCGTTGTCGGCCTCAACTGTGATTTCATTCGATTCCGGCGAAGATTCATTGTTGAAGAGCACCAGACGCAACAGTGATTGCACCTCCAGTTGAGACAGGCCGTCCAGAGATAACGGCGCCTGAATCGCGGCCTGCAGCAAACCGCAGCAGATAATTGTCGATTGGTTCGGACAATCGATTCCCCACTGTTCGGCCCGATCTGTCCCTGCAACGATCAGATCGTTGACGCTCCATCGAACACTGCGTTGACCATTTTCGTTTCCGAGTTGGTCAGGAAGAACATCACCTTCTGCGATATCGATCCGCGCTCTGCGGGCGACGCGGAGTGTCGAATAATTACTGAACGATCGCTTGGCAATTTCTCGAATCCAGCGGCGCTGCTGAAAGAACAGGCGGTAGAAATTGCAGGCAAACACAGTCTCGGCATCGATTGTGCCAGTGTGATTGAGAATCACCTGCCCCAGCAATGCAGTCTTCAGCAGAAACGGTTCCACTCCGCCTGCCGGAAGAATTCTTCGAAATCCCTCGGCGTCACTCTGAACGGCAAAGCTGAGCGAGAAGTCGCGTGGCAACTGGCACAGAATCTGTCTTGAAGGGTGCCAATCAAACCAGGATTCGATTCCGTCGTCGGCGTCACCGTTACGACGGTCCTGGGACTGCGTCGATCCCCACTGTGACGATGCTGCATTTGACATTGAGCTCCCTTCCCGGACTGAACTGGCGGCGATGGGCGAGTGATCCTTATGTGATCACACATCGCATTTGTCGAGAGAATAATTCAGAAAACTGTCCGGTTTTCCAACGCTTTATGTCTAGCGGGAGAGACCCGCTTTGGATTTTTTGACATGAAGAGAGGAAAGTCGCGATGCCCTGGTCCAGAAGTCTGCCGGAATCCGTTCTACCCATTCACACATATGCCGAACTCGACGAGTACGTCACGGCATTCGCCAGCGGACATCTCAACCTGCTGATCATTCTTGGCCCCGCCGGAGTCGGAAAGAGCCGGATTCTACAAAGTCGAGTTG
>JAQBVJ010000077.1 GCA_027623235.1 Planctomycetota bacterium | reverse complement strand
GAATCACCCGAGAACAAAACCGACTCTACCCCACCACCACCACATAGAGGAGTCCCGGTTGCGCCCGGCTGGGTTTCTGCTTGGTCAGACTCGAAAATGCGAGTGGTCTCATGAAACGACTCATTCACGATGAAACAGGTGCCGTCAGTACTGGCGAGCTGCTCATTCTCGGAACACTGTTGTTTGGCATTGCCGGAGTCGGCTTTGCTGTTCTCCGGGATTCCGTGGTCCAGGAACTGGGCGATGTCGCAGAGGCTGCGGGCGCAGTCAGCAACACTTATGACCTTCGCGCGGTCAGAAAACGGGATGCTGCTGGAAATGTGCTTTCGTCCAGCACAGGCTCAGCGTTTATTGACAACACGGACGCCTGCGATTGCGACCCGATTTCATTCGTCCCGACAGCTCCGAAAGTTGATCCCAGTGGATCATTTATTCTTGAAGGCAATTAACACAACAGTCTGCACAAACAATTGGATCGGTCTCACGCATCGTGCAAATTCTACGTTCTCTCCTTGCTGACGAAGCTGGATTCGCCTTCACGGCCGAATTCATTGTCGTATCGGTGATGACGGTCGCGATCGTCATCGTCGGAGGGGCCAGCGTGCGCGACAGCTTGATTCAGGAGCTTGCAGACTGGGCCGTGGCAGTGGGAGCTCTCAATCAGAGCTACCAGTTCGGCGCGACAAGCACTCCGAGCGGAACCGGCGTGCACGCGGCCGCTAACGGATCAGGTTTCTTTGATCAGACAGATGTCGGTGACGACACGGGTATCGAGTTCTTCCCCGTGTGCGGCCTGGACGATCCGTCGTCAACGAACATTCTTGAGTAACCTGCCAGGCCCTCTTAACGCCCTGCGCTTCTCTGCTGAAACATCTCTGATGCATTCAGGCCACATTCGCTGCTGGCCTGGCTCGATGTTAAGCCGCTTTGACAATCTGTCTTAACGCGCTATCAAGTCTGCGAGACAGAAACGCAACACAGAGCCAGCTATGTTGCCGTTCGGAAACATTGTTTCCATTCATTGCCAAGTTGTGTGTGTGCTGGGACTTGCGACGCCTGAATGGTGTGTCGAGTGGTCGTTTTTCGAGCATTCTCACCAGCGAGTGGTACGGTCGATGCTTTTAATCCACATGTCGCCCGGCACGGGAGACACTCAAGATTTTACTTTTTCCTGAAATACTCGAATCACCATTTTCAACACTTCGTTGCGATCAAGACCTCGAATTCCCTTCTGCGGTTTCGCAACGGTTTCGACTCACAAGAATTCAGAAACACTGATCTCAGTTCCGTCCGAGTGAAGGTGAGAGAGCATTCGCTGGCAGAGACCTGTTGTCGATCGCCAGCCGGAACTCCGATCAGTCCCCGGGCCGCAATGTGCGGCCCGCGAGTACACGAGTGACCTGACTTCTGGTCACTCACAAAAAACACTCCTGCAGGGTGCAGTAACCCGGGATTCCGGGTTGCAAACATCGATCATTCGGGCGGCTACCTGGGTGTTCGGTACCGTGATGAGACAGAAGTGTCTCCTCACAAGGTCCACGGCTATGGACCAATATCAGTTTCTCTCAATCAAAAGTACAAGGATCTCACACATGCTGCGCACGTTCATCAATGACGAATACGGCTTTTTGATCTCAGCTGAGCTCATCCTGATCATGACTCTCATGTTCTGCGGCGTTGCCGTTGGCTGGGCTGTCGTGCGTGACTCGGTCGTGCAGGAACTCGGCGATGTTGCCGAGGCAATTGGTGCTGTCAACCAGAGCTACAACTATCGTGGTATCGAAGCTCCGAGCAGTGGGACGTGCGGTTTTCACGCAAAATGCGCGGGTTCTGGCTTCAACGATCAGAAGGACGACTGTGACTGTGACCCGATCGAGTTCGTTCACGTCAACGGAAAAGACGATCCCAACAATACGGCTGGTCCGGGCCAGGCTCCAGAAGGCCGGTAATTTGGCCTGATTGCGTACGACCAGGGGGCGATCCACTCGGATCGCCCCTTTTTTTGTCGTTATGATCATCCGCAAATTGTAAAGGCAGCCTTACACATCGACTGCAAAGTGGATCAGAGCCCTTGACACTTTTCGGTGCCCGGATTTCCCTGCTGGCATCACCGTTCAGAATTCAATTCAATGCGTAAGTTGCGTGAACAGGCCGCTTTCCGTCGAGCCAGAAACGGGATAGACGCTGGCGAATCTTCCTTGTGACCGATTTGTGGCACGCCCGGTGCAAATGTCTTTGCTGCACGATGGCTGTGCCGGGTTGGCTACCCGGTGTCTGACTGTCATCGACGCCTGCAGTTACGACTGCAGTCTCTCTCTCACACTCGCACCGGGAAGATGTCATGTTGCGCGGAATGAGGCATTGCGCCTCTCCTATCGACTGCATTCATGCAGCGTTCAAAATCGGGGCAACTGTCCCGTCAAGTCCGCATCTCCAGGCGGTCTCTGTTCGACGCCTCATCCGCTATGAGGTGTTCCCCGGCACTCAATACCGACGATCGCTCGTTGGCTGATTCTTCAGTGCTCCTGCGTCGGCACAGTCGGCGTTTCTCTCTTCACTTCTCACGTTGAGTCACGTGGTGACTCGTCTCTCTCACTCTCGCACAGGATTTTCTCATGACACATCTACACGCGCTTCTGAATGACGAAAGTGGCTTCATCATCTCGGCCGAACTGGTCCTGGTGTTGACGATCGGCGTCCTCGCAATGGTTGTCGGGCTGACTGCGGTTCGTGACTCGGTCGTCCACGAACTCAATGACGTTTCTCATGCGATCGGCACGGTTTCACAGTCCTACAACTTCACGGGCCTCGAGAAGAACAGTGACTGCGGCTACCACTCTTACATTGACGGCTCGGGCTTTAATGACAGTGCGGACGAGTGTGATTGCCACGCGATTGAACTGGTCCATGTTCGCGGGAAAGACGACCCGAGTGGTCGCGGACCTGAGGGCGGATCAAGGCGATCCCACTACGGAAGGCGGTAACAACTGATGCCACGACGTTGAATGCTTCCTTTGAGGCCACCGTCATTCCACCCTCCTGGAGTACAGCCTCAATGCCCTCTCTCTGATCTTCATTTCTCTTCACGACTGCCTCCGGGGCGTGCGAACTCACGCTCCGGAGGTCTTCCCTCTGGCAGGGCTCCTGATTCTTTGACCTGAGAATTCAGGGTCCGAACGCAACTCGATGCGGCCAGGCATCGCAACACGTTCTGAAAGTCCACGACGCCACTCAAGACTCAACGCTTGAAACTGAACTGCGAGGTGCTGACGGAAGCACCTCTTTGCAAGGTCATCAGCAGGAGGCACCCCGGGCAACAAGCCATGTGCTCACAACTCTCTCACACACTTCTTCTCTCTCACAATTGCGACTCTCTCACGCTCGCAAGGGGAAACCGATGACACACACTTTCAAAACACTGCTGAACGATGAAGCTGGTTTTATTGTCTCCGCTGAACTGGTGCTGGTCCTGACGATTGGTGTTCTGTCGATGGTCGTTGGTCTGACTGCCGTCCGAGATTCGGTTGTGCAGGAACTCAACGATGTGTCACACGCAATTGGCACAATCTCGCAAAGTTACAATGTCACGGGACTCGAAAAGCCGGATCACTCCTGGACGGCTGGCTTCGGTTTTAATGACAGGGCGGACGAATGTGACTGCCACGCAATCAATCTGGTTCATGTCCAGGGCAAGAATGACCCCAGTGACGGGCCTGCCGAATAGTGGCGATGCGGCGGTCGGGAGCGGCCAGTCCGCAACTTTCCAGCCCGGGAGCTTCGGCTTCCGGGCTGTTTTTGTGTTGAAGCGATATGCTGTGCCGCTCTGCTGACAGAACGCCCGACCGATTCCCCGACAGATGCTGCCATGCGAGTTACTGAGCTCACCGCGTACCACGTCCGAATTCCGTTGAAGAAGACGATCCGTCACGCGTCTCACACCCGTACGGAAACGGATTCACTGGTTGTTCGGTGTCGGCTCGACGACGGAACCGAAGGCTGGGGCGAGGGACTGCCGCGACACTACGTCACCGGAGAAGTCATCGACGATGCGTTTCCGCTTTTGCGATCAGCAGATCTCAAGTCAGCGTTCGGCGAGAGCTTTTCCAATCTCGGTTCGACCATCGAATTGTGCGAGCAGTTCGAACTGGTCCCCCCCAAAGACGATCCTCGACGGTGCTTCGGAAATTCAATCCGCTGCGCCGTAGAGCTGAGCATCCTCGACGCGGCCTGCCGCAGTCTCGCCATTCCGTTTTCGGCAATTACGCGATCGTTTCCGGTCGCGATTGGTGTCCGTAAACCGGAATCCGAAACGGCAAAACCGGTCCAGTACAGCGCGGCGATCACGTCCATGTCGGCGTTCAAGCAACGACTGCGGGCGTGGCTCATTCGGCTTTACGGATTCTCTCAGACCAAAGTCAAAGTCGGTGTGGCGGATGTCGATGACGTCTCATCCATCGCGAGAATTCGCGGGACGATCGGGCCGAAGATCGACATTCGAATCGACGCGAATGAGGCGTGGACCTGCGAGAATCTCGCCGCGAAACTGCGGCCGCTGGAGCCGTTTGGAATCAGCGCGATCGAGCAGCCCGTTCCTCATGCGGAATCGGACGGACTCGCGCAAGTCAGAAAACAGATTTCCGTTCCGATCATGCTTGACGAGTCGCTCTGCAGCGAGCCCGACGCGCGACGCGCGGTCGAACTGGGAACCTGCGACCTCTTTAACATCCGCATCTCGAAATGCGGCGGCTTTCTGAAGTCGCTTCGCCTGGTGGCCATCGCTCATCAGGCCGGGCTGAGCTACCAGCTGGGTTGCCAGGTCGGCGAGACGGGGATTCTGTCTGCCGCGGGCCGGCACTTTGCCACGTCTGTCGACGGGATTCGCTACCTCGAAGGCAGCTATGAAAAGTTTCTTGTTCGAGAGCGGTTGACCGTCGAGGACCTGACTTTTGGCCGGGCTGGCTTTGCGCCGCCGCTAACGCAGCCAGGGCTCGGAATAACGATCGACGAGGCCGCTCTCCGCCGAGTTACGATCGCCGAAGAATCCTTCCCGCTGAGTTGAATGTCCGATGGCCCGCTTGTCGCGTTCGACCGGTCACCTGGAGTCGATCCTGATAATGGCTCCACAGGATCCACGGCTTCAAACATCCACGTTGTGGCGTATGAACGGCCGCTCCTACAATCCGCGACAGGCCGGCGCCAGGCGGCGGCTGTGGCCAGTTTTCGTCATCAACGCTTTGTTTCGCGGCTGACATGAGCCTTTCACTTCCCGTCATTTCAAACGGCGACGACCACTCCGGGCTGCATCCCGGGCAGTGGTGGCAGCGCGACGGCGAGCGGATTATCTGCCATCTTTGCCCGCGCGAATGCGCGATGAAGGATGGCGACCGAGGCTTCTGTTTCGTCCGCCAGAACCTTGGCGGCGAGATGAAGCTGACGACTTACGGCCGCAGCACCGGCTTCTGCATCGACCCGATTGAGAAGAAACCGCTCAACCATTTTTATCCCGGGACGAGTGTTCTGTCGTTCGGGACGGCCGGTTGTAATCTCGGATGCAAGTTCTGCCAGAACTGGGACATCTCCAAGGCGCGGGAAGTCGAGCGGCTCAGCCATCGAGCGATGCCGAATGAAATTGCTCTCGCTGCGAAATCGCTCGGCTGCCAAAGCGTCGCCTTTACATACAACGACCCGATCATCTGGGCCGAATACGCGATCGATACGGCCAAAGCGTGCCGTGAGGTCGGAGTCAAATCGGTGGCCGTCACCGCCGGCTACATTACCGAACAGGCTCGCGGGCCGTTTTTTGAGTACATCGACGCGGCCAACGTCGACCTCAAAGCGTTCACCGAAGAATTTTATTATCGGATTACGTACTCCCACATTGAGCCGGTGCTCAACACGCTGAAATGGCTCAAGGCGGAAACCGATGTCTGGTTTGAGATCACAAATCTCCTCATCCCCGACGCGAACGACAAGCCGGACGAGATCCGTCAGCTTTGCGAATGGGTCCTCAACGCGGTTGGCGATGACGTGCCCGTTCATTTTTCGGCGTTCCACCCGGACTACCGGATGCTGGACAAAGAGCGAACTCCGCACGAGACGCTGATCCGGTCGCGACAGATCGCGCTCGATACCGGGCTCAAGTATGCCTACGTCGGCAACGTCAACGATGCCGAACGGCAAAGCACGTACTGCCCGTCGTGCCGCAACGTCATTATCGAGCGGAACTGGTACGAACTGGGCGTTTACGCTTTGAACGGAAGCCAGTGTCGGCACTGCGGGTTCGAGATTGCCGGCCAGTTCGCGGATCGACCCGGTACGTGGGGGCGGAAACGGCAGCCGGTCGACATGAGTCAGTTTCAGATTCGCTCACAGGATTCAACATCACCTCAGCCAGTCTCTGGCATGGATGCAACGCAAACGGAAGGCGCGAGAGCCTTGCCGGTTTCGACAGGAGCAGCAATGAGCATTGAGAAGAACGACGGCGTCAAGATCAACGAATCCGCACTGCAGTGGCTTGCTGCCAGCGCCGAGGCGAAGCCGGTTTCAGCACCGGCTCCCGCTCAGCCGGTCGCGGAGGCGTCTCCCACCAGCATGGCACTCTCGGCGAAACATCGCGATGGGATCCTCAGAGCGGCGGCGGAACTTGTCAAAGCGTCGACGGAAGGCCGCCGAGCCAATCTTCCCGACCTCGACGCGATGGGGATCGCAACGGCATCGGTATCCGGGATTTTCGTCAGCCTGAAACGGGACCGTCAGTTGCGGTCCTGCTGTGGTTCCTTCGGGCCCACGATGCCTTTGTTGAGAACACTCCAGGAAGCGTCTCACCGAACGGCAACAAACGACCCGCGTTTTCCACCGATCTCGACGAGCGAGATCCCGCATCTGGAACTGGAGGTCTGGCTGCTGTTCGCGCCGGAACGAGTTCAGGCGGCCGGAACAGCTCGCGTCGCCGAAGTCGAAATCGGGAAGCACGGCCTTCAAATTGTCCGCGGCAATCAGCGAGGCCTTCTTCTGCCTGGCGTCGCGACAGACAACAACTGGGATGCGGAGACGTTTCTCAATCAGGTCTGCATTAAAGCAGGAATTCCCTCAAACGCGTGGCTGGAGCCAGACACGGTTCTGTTCCGCTTCGAGGGCAATGTCATCAAAGGCGGACTGACAACCGGCGACGAGACAGCGTTTGAAAAGACGAGATTGCGGTACGCCCCGTCACAGGTCGACGACCTGTGCCAGCTCTGCCATGACAATATCAACGCTGTCATTCGAGGAGCGACGCCGATGCTGTATTGCAGCTCCGTCCCGGACTCGACCGTGAACGGTGTCTCGCTCACCGTAACGCTTCCGGGGACCGGACAGGAAATCAAGACCGCCCGAATGTCCCTGCGCGATCCGATGCCGATGCAGTCGTCTGTCTTTTCGCTGTGCGAGGAACTCGCCGCGTCACTTCGCCGGCGAGGTTTTCTCAACGGCAATTTCAAGCTCGATCTATCACTGGCGTATGACGCGGCGATGCACGGGACCGTGGCGCAGCCGAGCCTCGGCGGAATTGACGCGGAAGACCGCACGATCATGGTGAGCGAGCGGGCCAAAACCGCGTGGTACTACAATCGCGAAGGCTCGCCGGAGTCGGTGCTCGCGGAAGCCGCGTCGTTGTGCCATGTCAACGAACCGAGGTACGCGCAGGTCTTCAGCCTGGCGTTTCAAAGTACCGCTGCTGAAGTCGGGCACGCCGCCGTGCCAAAGCCTGCGCGAGGTCCCGCAGACCGGCAACCGGCCGTCGCCGGACGTTTTTATCCGGATGATCCCGCGAAGATGAACGCGATGCTTGACGACATGCTTGCGGGCGACGCAGCTCAGGAGCCATGTCGGGCGTGCATGGTGCCGCACGCCGGCTGGCAGTTCTCAGGAAAACTCGCGGCTGACGTTTTGAAGCGAATTCCGCTTCCGAAGCGGATCATCATCATCGGCCCGAAACATACTCAAAACGGATCGGAATGGGCGGTCGCCCCGCATCATCAATGGCTGCTTCCCGGACTGAATCTGCAGTCCGACTACGAGCTGGCTGAACGACTCGCGTCGGCGATCGATGGCCTCGAAATGGACTCTGCTGCGCATCACGCTGAGCATGGAATCGAGGTTGAGTTGCCGATCATTGCAAGACTCTCGCCGGAATCAAAAGTTATCGGCATCGCTGTGAGCGGTGGAAACCTCGATCGATGCGAGAAATTTGCCGAGGGGCTTGCGAGAGTCATGAAGGAACTCGATGAGCCGCCATTGCTGGTCATCTCAAGCGACATGAACCACTACGCCAGCGATGACGAAAATCGCCGGCTCGACAAGATGGCACTCGATGCTCTCGACCGGCTCGACGAGGACGCACTGTTTGACATCTGCCGGAAAAATCAGATCAGCATGTGCGGCATGATTCCTGCCGTCATCGTCCTCAAGACTCTGAAGAAACTGGGAGGCGTGCATCAGTCGCGCCGGGTCGGGTATGCGACTTCAGCAGAGGTCTCCGGGGACACCAGCCGCGTTGTTGGTTATGCCGGCCGGATTTTCCAATAGCACTGTTGACGTCCCCTCTGTTCAAGAAGAAACAACGCTTTTTGGCCTGACACCTCGGGTTAACCGGGAAGCATGACTCGCCCGCCGCTGGCGACGACGGTCTGGCCAGTCATGAAGCTGGATTCGTCGCTCAGCAGGAATCGGATGACCGATGCGATTTCGTGGGCCTGGCCGAATCGTCCCATTGGCGTGCCGGCCTTGATTGCGGCGTGAGTTTCCGGCGACAGCGTGTAGGCCATTTCCGTTTCGATCAGGCCCGGGCAAATGCAGTTGACGCGGATGTTGTGCTTCGCCCAGGCCTGAGCCAGGCAGCGCGTCATCGCGATGACGGCGGCCTTTGAGGCGGAATAGTGGACCTGGTTTTCCCGCTCACGAAGGGCCGCAATGGAAGAAATGAGCACGATGCGACCGAACTCGCGTTCGATCATTTCTTTGTTGACCGAATAGACCATGTTGAACGTCCCGTCGAGGTTGACGTCCATCGTCCTGCGCCAGGTCTCCCACGTGACGTCGGTCGCGTGCTCGACAATGCTGATTCCCGCCGAGTGGACCAGCATGTCGATCGGCCCGAATGCCGATCGCGTCTCTTCCGCGATTCTGGCGGTGTCCTCGGGCAAAGCAACGTTGCCTTTAACGGCGACCGCTTTTCCTCCGGCTGCCTGGATTTCCTGAACGAGGCTCGCCGCTTTTTCATCGTTGGAGACGTAGTTGACTGCGACTCGAGCCCCTTCGCCGGCCAGTCGCAGCGATGCGGCCCGGCCAATGCCGCGCGACCCGCCTGTGATGAGAACGGTTTTTCCGGAGAAGTCTGAACTGATCATTGAGTCTCGTCCTTGTCCAGCAGCATGATTTCCGGCGAATGTTCGTGACGCCCGCCGTGTGAGACACAGCGGGATCATCGTCTCGAGCTGAAGTGTGATGACCAGCCCGGGTTAAGCAACCATTCGGCCAGTCACTGGCAGGTTGTTCTTGCCAGGCCGTTCGCCAATAATCGCGGCCTGTTCCGCTCCAATCATGTCGACTCTCGAAAGTTGCATTATGTCAGCCCGAACCCCTTTCCTCACCACAACGGCTTTTGCAGTCTCGTCCATTTTCTGGCTGTCCGGGTGCGGCGGTGGCAACGAAGCGACGGAGACAGCTTCTGACGATTCGGGAGCGGCAGCAACGACGACCGCTGGAACGTCAAAGGCTGGCGACTCGACAACGCCGAAGAAGCACTACGCTCCGGTGCAACTGGGGAGCGGGCCAGACACGACCGACACCAATGGGGGCGGGTCAACGGCGAGTTCGAAACCGCACAGTATTAATGACGTGATTGCTGCCCTGAAGCCGCTGCAGATCGTGATGGGCAAATGGGAAGGCGTTTTCAAAAACGGCGGAGTGGGCGAGACTCACGACTGGGTCTGGGATCTTCAGACCGACAAAAAGTATCCGGCTCTTGCGGTCAGCGCACCGGACGGGAATTTTTTCACGAAGGCGCGGATCACGTACGATCCGGCCAGCAGCAAATTCCGAATGGAAACGGTCGACAAAGAGAAAGTCGTCCGCAAGTTTGAAGGTGGTTGGGAAGAGGAACCTGCTGAGGTGCCGGCCGATGACGGCAAGTCGTTCTATCGAACGTTCAAGCTCAAGCTGACGGAAGTTGCCAACAAAGACCTCTCGCACCGCTGGGAATACGTCTTCAGCCAGCAGAACAACAATCGTTACCAGCTCTACGCCAGCCGTGCCGCCGGCTCGTCGTCACGCTTCGCATTGCGGGACGTCCTCGGGTCACAAAGATCCGGCACATCGTTCGCCCAGTCGGATGACGATTACGGCGAGCGGACCTGCATCATTTCCCAGGGGCTCGGAACGATTTCGGTGAGCTACCAGGGGAAGAGCTACTACGTCTGTTGCACCGGGTGCAAAGCGGCTTTCGAAGACGATCCCGAAATGTGGATCGCCCGCTTTGAAGAGATGAAGGCCGAAAAGAAAAAGTAATCGCCGCAGAGTCCTCGTGCTGAGACAACTGACATCAGGATCAAACAGGAGACAGGGACGTGACAACCGCCAGCAAACCCCGCGGCGTCAAAGCGGGCAAAGCCAAGTACGGCATGGGACTTTTCGCGACCAAGGCGTTTAAAGCAGATTCTGAAGTCGGAGAGATTACCGGCGAGCGATTTCACGACCCGGACTACAGCTCGGAATACTGCATCGACCTCGGTGATGACATGGCTCTCGAGCCGGGGATTCCATTCCGATATCTCAACCACTGCTGTGAACCGAACTGCAAACTGTTTGTCGTTTTCGACGAGGACTCTGCGCCGATTGAAGATCGGCGAGTCGTTGTGGAAGCGCTGGTCGATATCCGGAAAGGCGCAGAGCTGACAATCGACTACGAGTGGCCGGCGGACAGCGCGATCCCGTGCGGTTGTGGAGCCATCAAATGTCGCGGCTGGATCGTCGCTCCGAATGAACGGCACCTCGTTCAGCAGAAAACCCGATAGAAGACTCGGCAGATTCCGGGGCCATTCCGAGGTAACACATCGCTCCTACTCAGCAGGCAAATTGTGGAAGGCATTCTCGACCGAGTTGACCCTCTTGATTCACGCCAGTTCGCGATTGCGATCAAGCGGCTGGCCAACAGCCTGAGTTACGGAACGGACAGCTCCCCATTTCTTGGTTCCGGCGTCGAGTATGTCCAGTCCAGACAGTACGAATACGGTGATCCGATCCGCAGCATCGACTGGCGAGTCACCGCCCGCACCGGGAAAATCTTCGTCAAGGAATTTGAAACGCCGAAACGCCTGCCGTGTTACCTGCTGATTGATACGTCCGCCTCGATGATGATCAGCTCGCAAAAACGCAGCAAATATGAACTGGCATTGCACATCGCGGGCGGGATTGGGTTCGCGTGTCTGGATCGAGTCAGCCCGGTCGGTGTCGTTGGTGTCGGCGACCGCGAATTCCGGATTCGGCCCAGCCTCTCCCGCGACCAGATCATGCAATGGCTCGTCCGGCTTCGCCGGTTCCGCTACGACGAAGGCACGACACTCAGCCGAAGAATTGCCGAACTGATCCCGTCTCTCAACAGTCGGGCATTAGTGATCGTCCTGAGTGACCTGCATGATGACGCAGCTCTGTCTGCCCTGAAGCGGTCCGCGCAGGAGCACGACGTTGTTGTGGTGCAGCTTCGCGACCCGGCTGAAGACTCGTTGCGAGGCAGCGGTTTCATGCGAGCTCGCGAGGCAGAAACGGGACAGCACTTTGTCACGCACGGTCGACAGCAATGGCTGGACCCGTCGATCGCGGCAACTGAGCTGAAACGCGGCGGCATCGATCACCTGACGCTGGACACGAGCAAACCGTTCATCCATCTGCTGCGACACTTTTTCCAGTCGCGTGGAATTCTGACTCGCGGAGCCCGCTGATGCGAAGCCTGTTTCTGGCCTGCGTGCTTGCGACTGCCACAGCATTACCCGTTCTGGCCGAAGCTGAGTCGGCGGCAACAGCTGCGAACGAAACCTCACCCGTCGGGATGCCTGCCCGCCTGGAGCAGGTCGTGCTGCCAGGTCCAGAGCTTGTTGCGAAACCAATTGACAGCGAAGGACCGATGGTGCTGCGCATCGTCAACACTTTCCCGCACGGTTCTGACTTTCGATACGACATTGAGTATTACGGTCTCGAAGCCGGCAAATGGAACCTGGCCGATTTCCTTGAGCGAAAAGACGGATCGGAGGCCACCGGGCTTCCGGAAATCGGCGTCGAAATTACAACTACGCTGCCGCCAGGTCAGGTCGAGCCGGGCGCACTCGAGGGCGACACTGTCCGGGGACTCGGCGGCTACCAGATTGCAATGATCCTGGGCGGAGTCGCCTGGGTGATCGGGCTCCTGGTGATCCTGTTATCCGGGCGAAAGAAAACAAACGAGAGCAACAGCGGAGAATCAGAGCCCGCAAGTCTTGCCGATCGTCTGCGACCTGTCGTGGAGCAGGCCATTGCGGGCGACCTGCCGGACGAAAGACTGGCCGAACTCGAGATGATGCTCGTCGCGTTCTGGCGGAAACAGCTCGGGATCGAACACGCGGATGCCGACGAAGTGATTCCTCGACTGCGAGCTCACAGTGCAGCGGGCCCTTTACTGAAGCAGCTGGAATCGTGGCTTCATCGGCCGAAATCCGACGAGACCGTTATTGATGTCGGTGACCTGCTGGCGCCGTATCGAGAATTGCCGCCGGATGCGTTTGACGATGTTCTCGCTGAAATCGCCGATTCATCCACTTCGTGACCGGGCGAGAATTCTGGAACCTGCCAACCTGGATGGCTTCAAATTAAAAAGCCCGGCTGTCGATGACAGCCGGGCTTTTCTATCTTGAGATGTCGCTTATTCAGCCGCGTCGGCCGTTGCGACCTCTTTCGCTTCTTCCTGTGCCGGCTCAATGGCCTCCTTCACGGAACCAACAAAGTCGAGCTGTTTCTGGTCACCGACTTCTTTGACC
Organism: Planctomycetota bacterium; assembly: GCA_027623235.1. Classification (GTDB taxonomy): domain Bacteria; phylum Planctomycetota; class Planctomycetia; order Planctomycetales; family Planctomycetaceae; genus JAQBVJ01. Next base: position 21,951 of record JAQBVJ010000077.1, on the reverse strand, counting down.
TGCACAAGGATATGATTCTTACCCTCGAAGATACCTCTCAGGAGTTCTTCGGCGAGCGGGTCTTCAATGCACTGCCCGACAGATCGTCGAAGCGGGCGAGCCCCGTAGTCAGTGTCGTCACCCTGATCGATAATGAACTGCTTCGCTTCGTCGGTCAGCTCAAGGTCAAGCCCGCGTTCGGCAAGCCGCTCCCGGACTTTCGACAATTCGATGTCGACAATCAACTTGAGGTCATCGTTGACCAGTTTCTTGAAGACCACGACCTCGTCGAGTCGACCGAGAAATTCCGGTCGAAAGCTAGTCTTCAAAACGTTCATCACGTCCTGTTTCATACGAGAGTTGTCAGCATCCTCAGACTTCTTCGCGAAGCCGAATGACGTACCATGAGCAATTGCCTGAGCACCGGCATTTGTCGTCATGATGAGGATGGCATTCTTGAAATCGACCTTTCGGCCAAAGCTGTCGGTGAGATGTCCCTCCTCCATGATTTGAAGCATCATGTTGAAGACGTCGCCATGTGCCTTTTCAATTTCGTCGAACAGGACGACGGCGTACGGCCGACGGCGAATTTTCTCGGTGAGCTGGCCACCCTCTTCAAACCCGACGTATCCGGGAGGGGCGCCAACCAGGCGGCTGACGTTGTGTTTCTCCATGTACTCGGACATGTCGATCTGAATCAAAGCGTCTTCATCGCCGAACATGAATTCCGCAAGTGTCTTGGCGAGCAGCGTCTTGCCGACACCCGTCGGTCCCGCAAACAGGAAGCAACCGGTCGGTCGCTTCGGATCCTTCAGCCCGCTGCGACTTCTGCGAACGGCTTTTGAAACCTGCGTGATTGCTTCATCCTGACTGATGACCCGGCGGTGCATTTCCTCTTCCATCTGAAGCAGCCGTACGGCGTCCTCGCTGGAGAGGCGTGTCAGCGGAATACCGGTCATCTTGGCGACGACTTCCGCAATCACCTCGGCGTCAACGACGCCTTCGTTTTCTTTGCTCTTCTCACGCCACTCACGAGTCAGCTGCTCTTTCTTCTTCTTCAGCTTGTCAGCCTGATCGCGGAGCGCGGCGGCCTTCTCAAAGTCCTGATTCGCGACGGCTTCTTCCTTCTGCTGATTGAGCCGTTCCGCTTCTTCTTCAAGCTCTTTCAAATCCGGCGGCCGCACCATCGACTTCAGGCGAATACGGGCTCCCGATTCATCAATAACGTCGATTGCTTTGTCCGGAAGGCATCGACCGGTGATGTACCGCGAAGAAAGCTCGACGGCCTTCTCGAGTGCATCGTCGGTAATCTGAACTTTGTGATGCTGCTCATACCGCTCCCGAAGTCCAATCAGAATTTGAACGGTCTGTGCGTCTGTTGGCGGATCGACCATGACGTTTTGAAATCGCCGTTCGAGCGCGCTGTCTTTCTCGATGTACTTGCGGTACTCGTCAAGAGTCGTTGCGCCGATGCACTGCAGTTCGCCGCGACTGAGGGCCGGCTTCAACACATTGGAAGCGTCGATGGCTCCTTCTGCGCCACCGGCACCAACCAGCGTGTGCAGTTCGTCGATGAACAGAATTGTGTTCTTCGCGCGGCGGACCTCGTTCATGACCGCTTTGATGCGCTCTTCGAACTGTCCGCGATACTTCGTGCCGGCAACCATCATGGCGAGGTCAAGCACGACAATTCGCCGATCGCGAAGCAGTTCGGGAACGTTGCCGTCGACAACCATCTGAGCGAAACCTTCAACGATTGCAGTTTTGCCGACGCCAGCCTCACCAAGTAGAACCGGATTGTTTTTCTGCCGGCGGCAGAGGACCTGAGTCACTCGTTCGATTTCGTTTTCGCGTCCGATGACCGGATCAAGCTTTCCCTGCTTGGCCAGTTCCGTCAGATCTCTGCCGAAACTGTCGAGCGCAGGTGTCTTGCTTTTAGATGCTTTGCCGCCAGGAGTCGCGGATGCCCGCTCACCACCTTCGGCTGATTCAATCCCGTGGCCCAGTAGATTGAGGACTTCCTCGCGAACGTCCTCCAGCTTCAGGCCAAGATTCATCAAGACCTGTGCCGCGACGCCTTCCGACTCGCGAAGCAGACCGAGCAGTAGATGCTCCGTACCGACATAATTATGGTTGAGGTTTCGCGCCTCTTCCATCGCGTATTCGATGACCTTCTTGGCACGCGGGGTCTGCGGAAGCTTGCCCATCGTGACCATGTCCGGCCCCGACTGCACGATCTTCTCAACTTCGTTCCGAATTCGACGAAGATCAACTTCCAGGTTCTTCAGTACGTTCGCCGCGACTCCTGAGCCCTCTTTAACGAGGCCAAGGAGCACATGCTCGGTGCCAATGTACTCATGGTTAAACCGCTGAGCTTCCTGATTGGCGAGCTGCATGACTTTGCGGGCTCGATCAGTGAATCGCTCGTACATGCGAGTATCTCCTCGTTCTATCTCGCAGAATGACATGAAGCCCGCAGACGTCTGCGGCTGGCGCTGCACACAATTACGACACGCCTGGCTTCCTCAATGGTGCATTCTTCTTCAAAAAGTCGTTCCGGAGAGCACGAAGGCTTGCCGGTTTGATCTCCCGCAGAACAAGCGCAACGCGGGAGCATCCCTTCTCCACAAACATAAATCACGTGTGTCACAGTGGTTGTTGAATTCGCTTGCTGAGGCAAAACATCTGAACCAGCTTCGGAATGGGCCAGATTAATCCGCTTTTGTCCAACTCAAACGAGCTCCGACAAACAGAGGTCGACTGAGTTTGGCGTAAACTCTGTTCTAACCGGAATTTCCTGCCACAGCTCGACAGTTTATCTGGCACCGCAAAACGCAACAACCTCGACATGACCCACTCCTGAGCGATTCGCCTCCCGATATTCCGTTGCGATTAAAGTTGCTGAATGGGCGAGTATGGACATATTCAGGCTTGGCAGTGGCGACCGAAGTGGATGGACGGTATTGCCGGCATGCTCGGATTTCAAAGCAGTCTTCGACGCAAGTCAAAACAGGAGCCCTGGGAAAACATTGTCCGTCATGTTGATTAGTGAAGCTGCGGAGGCCGCTCCGCTCCACGCCGTCCTCGCGGTTGCTGCAATTGTGGGAAGTGCGTCGTCGTCAACGGAACGTCTTCCCGCAATTGAGCGAGAATTCGTCGCTTGCCAGGTGTCAGCGTGTCGAAGTTATCTCCTACACATCTTACGTGACGTCTTTATCTCAGGGGCATGAGGCCCGGATTCACGTCTTCACCTCACCTGAGCAATCCGGCAAAGTTCTGACACCAACAGGCACCCTTGAAGGATTACTGGGACAAGCGTCAGGCCACCGGCATTGCGGACTGATCTTGAGGATCTGTTGCGCATGAATCATTTCCCTTGGAAACCTGTTCGAGTTGCTCTTGGCCGCACCTGGCTCCGGCTGTCTTCCCGCCTCCGCCCGGCCATCTTCCTGCAGAGCCTTCTGATTGTTCTGCGGCTTGCGGCTCGTCTGCCTGGGGTTCGGCATGCCCTTGCCTGGCGAACACGACGGCAGATGCGAGGCAGGCCAGGACATTTCGAGATCACCCGTCGAAAGTCGCTGATCCGACGCGTTCCGTGGCATCTGGCGACGAATGCCGGAAACGTCGCGGTGGCCGTCGCCGTGATGGCAGTCGCTGCGGGAAGCATGCTGGCCGACGAAGAGCCAGTGGGAAGCAACCCGTCGCGGATCGCACAGCAGGTCGAACAGAATCGCTCCGACGAGCCGCCGATGCCCGAGGACAAGGGGATGCGTCTCTCCGGCCACGTTGCGTTGCTGCTTCAAGTCGCGATGCTTGAGGATTCTCTGACCCGTCTGGAGCAGATCGAGAGTTACACCACCAGCTTCGAAAAACAGGAGCGCATTGACGGCGAACTCTCAGAGCATCAGGTTCTCGCCACGAAAATCCGGCACGAGCCGTTCAGCGTCTATTTCAAATATGAGCAAGGGGCTGTTGGTCAGGAAATCCTCTTTCCGATCTCAGACGAGGACCCACGGATCCTGGTGAAATCCGCGAGGCTCGGCGGCCGGCTGCCTGCCATGAAACTTGAGCCGAATTCGCCGCTCGTGATGGGAGAAAGCCGTTACCCGATCACGATGGCCGGTATCAAAGAACTCACGAAAATGACGCTTGAAATCCGTCAGCAGGACACCAGAAAGCCGCAGGGAGCGGTGCGAATTGATCTTCGCGACGACGTACGATTCGACGGCCGGCCGGTTTATGCCTACACGGTGGACTACGCGAACGCGAAAGTCTCACCGACATATCGTCGGTGCGTCCTGTACATCGACAAGGAACTCAAGTTGCCAGTCTTCGTTCGAAACTGGACCTGGTCGAATCAGGCGAAAGGCAGCACCGCAGGTGAGTTCGATGATTCGACGCTGATCGAGTACTACGCCTTCAAAAAAATCAACACGAACGCGAAGCTGCAGCGGATCGACTTCGCTCGAGAAAACGGTGAGTACAATCTGAAGTAGTTCGTGCCGAGCTGATTCCGAAAACGCAAACACAATCGAAACGCCTTCCGGCATCATGTCGGAAGGTTTTTTCTTTGACCAGATGACTCTTTCTCGCGGCGTCGCGGAACGATTGCCTCTGGTCTGGCAATTCCAATGCGGCTCTATGAGCAGCGTCCGCAGCGTCGTAGAATCGCCGGCCTGTTTTGAAGACGCGCGATCTTATCGGTAGGCACGCTGTGACTTTTTCTCGAATCCGCCTGGTCGTTCTGTTGGCCCTTGTGTCGTGGGGGACGCGACTTCCGTCCGCGTTTTCCCAGACCGCTCCGAAGCTGGAGCGGTACGAGCAGCAGCGGCAGGACCTGCTCGCAAAGTTTTACAGCGAGCTCGACTCGCTCATCCGATATTGCGAACTGCAAAACCTGGCGAAAGACGCCGACATTGTGCGAGCGTGGAAGAAGCCGGTTCGCGGACGGGACCTGCTTTCTCAATCGTTGCCGGAAACAGTCCTTCCGGAATTGCCCAACGAACTTTCCGAAGCCGAACGCGTCTGGCGGGTTCAGCTTCGCCACCAGCGAAAGAAAATCGGGCAGGATCTCTATCTACTCTCACGACGACTGATTAACGCGGGTGAGGCATCCGCGGCCTGGCACGCTCTTCGCGAGGTCGCGTGGTACGACTCTGATAACGAGAGGGCTCGCAGCATTCTCGGATTCGAGCGGTCTGGCGATCGCTGGGTGACTCCGTTCGAAGCGCAAATGATCAAAGAGAAGCTGGTCTGGCACGACCGCTACGGCTGGCTGCCGGCCAGCTCCGTGGACCGTTACAACGCAGGCGAACGGCTGTTTGGCACACGCTGGATCACGGCCGATCGGGAGACGGCGATCCGGCAGAACTTCGCGCATGCCTGGGAGGTCGAGACTGATCACTTCCTCGTGAGGACGAACGTCAGCCTCGAAAAGGGCGTCGAGATCGCGAAGAACCTGGAGGACTACTACTCGTTTTTCCGGCGGACTTATCCTGAGTTTTTCAATTCTCCGGAAGTCCTCAAAAGGCTGTTTGAAGGAGGGGCTCGGCGTGCCAGCCAGCGTGAGCCTTTTGAGGTTCACTTCTACCGGACTCGCGACGAGTACATGAAAAAGCTGCTGAAGGACAATCCGCAGCTCGGCATTACGAATGGAATCTACATGCCGGATCACAAGGTCGCGTACTTCTACGACAACCCGGACGCCAGCGTGGAAAGCACTTTGTACCACGAAGCGACTCACCAGATTCTCTACCAGCTGCATCCTCAACGCCGGTCAATCGGTGAGCGAGAACACTTCTGGATTGTCGAGGGCCTGGCCTGTTACATGGAATCGTTCCGAAAGAAAGACGGAGTCGTGTCGATCGGCGACCCGGCCTCGATCCGGTTTCAGGCAGCTCGATACCGGCTTCTTCAAGAGAACTACCAGGTTCCGCTGGCTCGTCTCGCCGAAATGGGAAAACTGCCATTTCAGAACGACACAAAGATCGCCATGAATTACAGCCAGTCCTCAGGCCTGGTCCATTTCTTCATGCACTTCGACGATGGACGCTACCGCGATGCACTGATCCAGCACGTCGCCCTGCTCTACCGACCGTCCACAAGACGGGTTCGAATTGCGGGCCTGGATATTCTCACCGGAGTCTCCTATGGCGAGTTGGATGAGCAGTACCGAATCCACATGACTCAGCAGGCGACAGAATTGAAGGAACAGTACCCGATTCCGGGGCGCTGACTTCCGGAAGGGTCACTGATCGTCCAGGTGAGCGATAATCTGCTTTCGCACATCGTCGAATTCGAAGTTGACGTACGACGTCAGCCGTTTTCGCGCGAGAGCCAGCAGCTGCCCGTCGGCCGATCCACCCGCGGCCGCGATGTCGGTGTCGTACTTGCTGGCTCGATCGCTGACCGTAGTCCGAGCCGCCTCGTAAACAGCGACGAAGTCCACACCCATCTTTTCGACGATCGCGTCCAGAGCCGCCACCTCATTGGCCTTCGGACGTCTCGCTTCCTCAGCGATGGTTGTCGAGTATTCGCGGATCATCGCCGAGTATTCCACGATCCGCTTGACCTCGGCAGTCAGCTCGACGCCCTCCGGATTTGTCGTCTGCAGCCGGATAAACATTTCGATCAGGTCCTCGACAGATTTTGAGAAACGGTCCGAATAAGCGTTGACCCAGGCCAGTGCCTCACAGGCAATCAGATTGTCTTCGTGAGACAGCCGAACCTCTTCGAGCTGGCTTCGCGCTTCCTGCAGGTCCTTCGCGTTCCGCGTTTTGATCAGCAGAACGGCATAGGCGAGCTGCGCATCCGGTTCGCCTTCGGACAGCCGGCTGGCGGTGAGAAAATCTCCCTGCGCGGCTGGCGTGAGACGGTTCAAACTCCAGTGCGTTGCGAGCAGTTTTCGAACAGCGTCTTTCGCTTCGGGACTGAGCCGGTCATCCGGCGGCGGAGTCGCATCCGGCAGAAACAACGCCGGCACCTGCCGCTTTTTGTCGACATCCACCGAAGCGAGGTTCGTCTTCAGAAACTCAAACAGCTCCGTTGGTTCCAGATGGACGTCCTGATTTTTGTCGCCGAGACCTGACAGTCCCTCCGCAGCGTACCACGCAAATGCTCCGTGCTGCCGATCAGTGAGGATGAGTGATCGATCCGCGTCGCCGCTGGCCGTGATTGCAAACGTCGTCTTGAAAACGGCCGGTTCCCGAGCTGGCTGCACGGCGGCCAGCATTGACGACACCGACGGCTGTTTCGCAAGGTCGGCCCCCTGCCCTGCGTGGCAGATGTCAAGCAGCAGGAGTTTCTCGTCGGCGGGACAATCTTCGAGTTGCTGCCTCAGCCAGGCGAGGGAGAGCCCGGACTCGGCTGGCCGCTTCAGGTCGAAATCTTTCGCGGCGAAGTACGGTTTGAGTTCGGCATCGACGTAGGCATGTCCGACGACGAAGACAAGCAACTCGCTGTCAATCGTCGTTTTCTTCAGCCAGTCAGGGATTGCCTGTTCAAGCCGCACGCGGGTTTCATCGACAAGCAGCAGCGTCTTATCGGGTGAGACTCCGTAGCGACCGATCAGCGTTTCCTGAATCAACTTCGCGTCGGATGCGGCAAACGGCAGCTTCGTGAGGCTGTTATCGTCGTAAGCCTGATTGCCGATGACGATGGCGATTCGATGCCCGATCACCGGACGCAGCGCATCGACGGCGGAGACATCGTTCTGCTGCTTTGTCTGATCGTAGGTCACTTCGAGGCGATCATTACGCCTCAGATCGGTCAAGGCGGCCGGCTGCCCGTTGATGGTGACTTCCGATTTGTCGGACGTCAGAAATGCTTTCGGGCTGCCGTTTTCGTCAGACACGATGAGCGAAGAGCTCACAGTCCGCAGGTCCAGCAGAATTCCGGTGTGCAGGAACGCCCGCAGTGCGTCCACCTTCACGATCTGCTGATGATGCCGCACTTTGACCCGGTCGCCAGCCTGCAGGTCGACAGGTTTCAGAAGTCGACCGTCGACGATCTGCTGACCGTTGACGGTGACGCCGCATTCCACCGCAACGTCCATTGTGAACATCGTCTGTTTGCCCTGAAGATGCGTCTCGATCTTGAGTTGCTTTGGTGCGACGTCGCGGATAAATCCTTCGACAAGTCGGACCTGCAGCGCGACGATCTCTGTCGCGACCCGAGGCGAGCCGACTTCCCTGCCGGGCATGTGGCGAATCGTGATGAGGTCGTCCTTCTTGAGCTCGCCAAACCCGGCGGGAACGCCGTTGAGCGTGATTTTTGCGGCACCGTCATCTCGAATGAGAATCTCGCCACGCTGAGCTCCTTCGGTCACCTCACAAACAAGCTGCGCCAGTTCCGGCTGGATCGAGCTGACGTAGCCGACGTTTTCGTCGGGCCGGAGGACGGCGATGCTTTGATACTCGTACCCGTTTTCGTCTTTCTTCTTCGTGATGACGACCCGGTCATCCCTGGCCAGGTCGAACGCTGTGATGTGCGTTTTCTCATTGAGAAGGATCCGGGGCCGATCTCCAAACTCAACCTGCAGCGGAACTCCGTCCGCACCGGTGACCATGAACAGGCCCTTTTCAGGCAGGACATGGCTGACGACACCAGCAATTGGTTCTTCGGCCTGGGCTTCCTGTGGCTTCGGTTCCTCGCCACCGGAAAACAGCATGATCAGACTCAGGATGAGGCTGAACGCGAACGCTCCTCCGGCAATCGCAATTCGTTTTTTATCCGGCACATCGACTTCTTCGGGTGCCTCAGTTCCCGTCCTGACGATCTTCACGTCGATGTTGAGATCCGAAAGCGCTTCCTCAGCCGACTGATACCGATCGGCCTGGTTTTTCGCGACGAGCTTCTGAACGACCTTCGCGAGGTCTTCCGGGACACCTTCCAGCACGCGCGTGATTTCCGGGATGTTCCGGTCCGCGGCGGAGTGCCACATCATCCAGGCAATCTGCTTGTCGCGGCCGAAGGCGCCCAGACCGGGAAAGAGCGATTCAAAATTCGGGCCACACATCAGCTCGTAGGCGGAAAACCCCAGCGAGTACAGGTCGCTCGCCGGCCCGACCTCGCCGAATTCCTCAGCAACCGTTTCCGGAGCCATGTACTTGGTCGTGCCCTTCAGCAGGCTGCCGTCGTCATCGCTGACGCGGCGGGCGAGTCCGAAGTCGCCAATCTTGATTCGCTTCCGGGCGTCAACCATCAGATTGCCCGGCTTGATATCGCCGTGCACGATGCCGCGTGAATGGAGGTACTTCAAAGCCCGCAGACAGTGAGCCAGCGCAGTGCGGACCGAACGAAGATCCATCGGCTCGCGACCGACACGGCTGCCAAGCGTGCCATTCATGAGCTCCATAATGAGCCAGCCGCGTTCCCGGTCGATGTCGAAAAACGTAATGATATTGGGATGCTGAAGTGACGCGAGCAGCTGGGCCTCCTGCCAGTACCGCTCCATCTGCTCCGGGTGGTGCATGAAGTTTTCGGCGATCTGCTTGACCGCGACTTCCCGTCCGAGCTCGGTATCGCGAGCGCGATAGACCGTCGCAAAGCTGCCGACGCCAATTCTCTCCAGCAACTCGTAACGTTCTTTGCTCACGAAAAACTCCTGCCTGCGGCCAATCCTCTGCGACAACCTCGCGGTCAATTATGAATCTGCGAGAGGCATCACGAAACCCATTTGATGGACTTACGGCCGGGAGAGTCAAAATTCAACAGCTTCAAGGCTCTCGAAGAGACTTCTCCTGACCTACCGCAGCGTATTGAACTGTCGATCCCCCGCGTCGCCGAGTCCAGGGACAATGAACGACTGCTCGTTGAGGCACTCGTCGACTGCTGCGACGACGATCTGGGTTTCCGGAAACTGGCTTTGAACGGCCTCGATTCCCTCTGGAGCCGCGATCAGGGCTACGAGTTTTGTCCGCGGAACGCCCCATTGCCGGAGCACGCCGAGGGCCAGCATTGCCGATCCTCCGGTTGCCAGCATCGGGTCCACGACCAGGCCCACGTCGACCGGGTCGGTTTTCGGCAGTTTTCGGTAGTACTCAACCGGCTCGGCCGTTTCCTCGTCACGGAACAGGCCGAGGTGCCAGACTTCCGCCGACGGGAGCAGATCGAGAAACGGATCGACCAGCCCGAGCCCCGCTCGCAGAATCGGCACAAGTCCAATCCGCTGACTGAGTTCTTTTGCTGCCGTTTCGGTCAGCGGCGTCGTGATACGCGTGTCGCGAAGTTGCAGGTCTTCCGTGGCGGCACCCGCCAGCAGAGTTGCGATTCGATGAACCAGCAGTCGGAATTCAGACGGTGGCGTCGAGACGTCGCGAAGCCGGGCCAGGTGGTGCTGCACGACGGGATGGTCGACGACTCGAACCGGGCTGCATTCACTCATGATGTCTCTCCGCGTTCGACAGTTTCAGGCTCGCAGTTTCAGGCTCAACGTTGACCCGGGTCGCATCTTAAGGGCGAGCCGTCATGGTGGGTATCGACGTCTGCCGACTTGAGTCCGGAGTCTGTCACGGCGAGTCGATCAGTGGGCGACCTGCGCCTTCATGCGGTAAAGATTGATCGTCGCACAATGGAGAGCTCCGTTTCTCACGCCCAGCTGGCTGCAGTCGATCCCGACGATTTCCCAGTCTGGCAGCAGTTGCTGGTACGTGCGCATCGCCTCTTCTTCCAGCTCCCGCGGAGTGCCTGGCCACGTCGGGACAAGCAGAACTCCGTTCGCAAACACGACGTTGGTGTATGTGCCTCCGAAGAAGGTTTCAGCGCGAGGAGGCATCGGGATGCGGACAACTTTCAACGGTCCGGAAGATGTCTTGAGCCTGGAAAGACGCTCGGCATTCCGGTTCAAAATCGCCGCGTTGTGAGCGTCAAGATTCCGGTAATCGCCGATGACGATGGTGTCCGTTGCCGTGAATGTTGCGAACCAGTCCACGTGCCGGGTTGGCTCGTCACTTAACGGTTCCAGAAAGACAACCTCATCCGATCCGGTCAGCCTCTTCAGCCTGGAAACGGTTTCTGTGTCGCTCAGGCCGTTCTCCCGGTTGTTTTCCAGAACGGAAGATGAGGCAACGCACAACCCGGCTCCGTTCGTCACAAATTCGCCTCCCATCAGATGAAGGTTCGAAGGGATCGTCACCATTCCCAGACGGTCTGCAACGTGTCGTGGCAGAAAGTCTTCGCGTGACCGGCGGCCATGCACGTAAAAATTGTCAAGGCAACTGAACCCTCCCGATGAGGTCTGAATGACATTCGGCCCGAAATCGCGAATCCAGAGTGTTCCGGAATTGACTCGCCAGAATGTGATCTGATCAATCGAGATTCCCGCCGCGAGAAAGGCCTCCCTGGCAGCGTCCTGATCGTCGTCGTCAGCGACCAGAACACAGACATGCATCTGGCGTGAGGCTGCCGCGACGATCTGCACAATCGCGTTGTCGCCCCACCCTTCGCCACTCCAACTGACCATCAGCCTGTCATGAGGTTCGAATTCCGCGTGGATGTGTCCCTGCGTGAGACATTCCTGAAAAATGGTCTCACCAGGAATGAAGTAGAGTGGTTGCCAGTGCCAGCCGCCGGGAAGTCTCATCGTCTGAGGCGCGGGCTGACTTTTCTTTTCTGCGACCATCGCCGTTAAGTTAGCTTTCGCGGCCTGCACAGCTTTCTGGTATCTCTGTAACGGGCAATGCGACAGCGTTCGCTCCACAAGAAGGATTACTTCTTGAAGCGACTCCAGACTTTCCTGTGCGACAGCTTCCGACTTTTCAAACTGTCCGCGCCGCCAGAATCGGGCGTGGAGCAACTGGCAGGTGTCGATGTGCACCTCCGCAGCGACGGCGAAGACTGTCAGGCTGCTGACGCTTGGTTCTTTCCGTGTCGCATCGCGCAGCCGTGTGCAGAGCTCGCGCGAGATCTGAAGGCTCTTCTCCAGAAGTCCGTCGTCGGAATCGGTCAGGGCCAGTCCTGTCAGGCCAAGATTCCGCGCGGCAATCGCCAGTTCCAGAGCCACCGGATGCTCATACACATGCGGATGCTGCGTGAGAGTGTCAATGGAATCCTGCCAGAGACGGGCAGCTTCCTCGTGACGGCCAAGTGCACTCAACACGCAGCCAAGCCGGCTCTGCACCATGCCAATCCGAACGGCCGTGCTTTGGTTGCCCAGACCAGCAACCTTGTCGTAACCCGACGATGCCATCGACGAGTAGACCGCGAGAGATGCGCGGAGCAGGCGTTCGGCGTCGCCAGTTCGATTCTGCAGCAAGTAAACCCGGGCAAGGTTTTCACCGGCGGTCGCCTTTAACGACAAGGCTTCCCAGTCACCTTCAGCAGAGATCGCAACACACTCTTCCAGAACCGGTGCAAAATCGAAAATTGTCTGAAGGACCACTCGATCGAACGCGACGCCTGGATGCAGATAGTACAGCCGCGCGTTTTCGAAGATCTCCTCAAATCGCGCGACCTCAGCGATCTGTCGGCGGTAACGCTGCTCGCTCAGCTGACTTTCGAGAAATCGCTTCTCAAGGTTTGTCTGATTGACAACCTGTGTGCTCGCCTGCAGTTGCCGGTAAACCAGCATCGCGGCAACACAAAGAAGCACGAGGAATGTGCAGACAGCAATTCGGATCGACGTTTTCACGGCAATCTCGCAGCGGGAGCGGAGGTACTCAAATCCCCGCCACACCCCAATTGATGGCCGGAACAACGGCAGTGTTCTCCGGTGAGTACCGCCAAATCGGAAACGGTTACACAACGCCTGGAACAGATTTTCCAGGTATCGACCCAATAACCGGCCGCGCCACCGCTGGCATCGAGCCTGCCCGGCCATCCTCGCCGGCGCTCGCCTTCAAACCGGTGAGCGCGTCGGCTTCCCTGGATCGCACCGCGAGCACTGTCGCCTCACGCCCGGTCCACCATTCAGATCATCGGACATTTGAGACTCCTGCGAATTCGACGATCCGCGATTGTTGTGGCGTTACTTCGCGGCGACCGGCTTCTGAACGGGGACGGGATGAATGCTGCGAATCAGTGTTGCGTCGGCCACGTTGTAGATGTTGACGATTCCACTCTTGCTGCCGATGGCTGCACGGGTGCCGTCCTGATTCAGCGAAACCGCGTAAATCGGCGACGGGACGTCAGGAATGAGGGCAACTCGCTGTCGAGTTGTGGTGTCGTAAATCCGGACATCTCCATAATCGCCGGCGATGGCCAGCCGTGTTCGGTCAAAACTGGTTGCCAGGTCGTAGACCGGGCCTGGCTGACTTTCGAGAGCCTTTGCGTACTGGTCACGCCGCGTAATCGGTCGTGAGCCGTTTCCGCCTCCGGTGACTTCGACTCCCTGCAGTGCGATCTTGAACTCGAATCCCGTCAGCGTGCGGCCGCGTCCCGAGGAAAAAGCAAACTCCGCGTTACCGGCGACGGCGCTGATCTGATCAGCGGACTCATCGACCGTGCGAAGAAGTTTGCCGCTTTCTACGTCGGCAATCTTTGTCGATTTGTCGCGGCCGCCGGTCACAATCTGTTTGCCGTCCGGAGTGAATGCCACGTCGAAGACCCAGTCGCTGTGAAGCGGGATCGCTCTGACCGCAGCGGCCGGATCGACCGGAATCAGCAACGCTTCTCCGCTCGCACTTCCGAGAGCAACCAAAGTCGAATCGGGGGAGAAATTTCCTCGAAAAAGTGTGTCGGTGCCGACGCGTCGAGAACTCAACAGTTTCCCGTCGGCCGCGTTAAAGATGCGGAGTTCTCCGTACTGGCCGGGCGAACCTCCGGAGGCGGCCAGCAACTTGCCATCCGCGCTGAATTCCACATGAGTCAGCAGGTCGGACTCCGTCGGCAACCGCAGCGATGCAGTTTCCGGAGCGTCGACATCCAGAAACAGGACGACTTCGCTGCGACACGCAGCGGCAAGGCGCTTGCCCTCGGGGCTCACGGAAACGGCGGTCACGGCGGGAGCAAACCGGTACGTTTCCGGAATCCGGACCGGGGGTGCGTCGCCTCCCGGCAGTGAGTCGTCCTTTGCTCCGGCTTCCAACCAGCGCCGGAGCACGTCGATCTTTGCTGCGGACAACGCCGGCTGGCCTTTCGGCATTTCCGGTTGATCGCCCCTGATCATGTTCAGAAGAAGTGCCGAATCTGGATCTTGAATATCAAACAGAGGACCGGAATCGCCGCCTTTCAGCATGTCGGCCACCGAGTCCATGCTCAGCCCGCCTTCGAGTTTTGTGTTCGTATGGCAGCCTCGACAGTGCCGCCTGACAATCGGCCAGACATCGCGGCGGAAGCTGATCTCAGAGCCGGCCGCTTTCGCGACAGCGCTCGGCGGCTCTTCAGCGCGAAGTTCCGGACGATCGCTGAGAAAGAGAATTACGATTGAGATCCCGAGGAAAAAGCTCTTCATGATTCATTCAGTCGTTCAGGTGATGTCTCGAACGTCGAAATCAGGCATCCCGCTCCGAGGTTGTGTATTTATCGTGGCGTAGGCTTCCAGCTTGCGATTTTACGGTGAGTCCGGGTCCTGAGACAGCTTCGCTGAACCAACGAAATTCGCTGGGCCAACGAAAAAGGCCGCCAGTTTTGCTGGCGGCCTGACTCGATCTAAACCGAGAGTTTTTCTTCGTGATGTTTAATCAGGACGGGCGAACGTTCTCGGCTCGCGGACCTTTCGGTCCATGGCCTTCGTTGAACGAGACCGACTGCCCTTCCTGCAGTTCCTCGAATCGACATCCTTCCAGATTGCTCATGTGGAAGAAGATGTCATTGCCGTTTCCGGTGTCAATGAATCCAAAACCTTTTTCCGTCAGCTTCTTAATCGTGCCTTCAGCCATTCGTCTACCTTCTTCAATCAGAGACTCACCAAGCCGCCCGCACCCGACATTTTCGAGCCCAATAAATCAGACGGCTTGAGACAGCTGGGATCGTAGCGATGGATGCTGGCAATGGCGAGCCCTGTGTACGGAAATCCTGGTCAGATTCCGGATTTCATCAATCCTTGTTGATGCGTCCTTGAATCCAGCTTTGACGATCAAACAGGCCGGGGCTGAAATCGGCAGAGCCTGAATGAAACTGACGCCATTTTGAGTGTCATTTGCCCTGCTCGATAAATTCCGTCTGCAACTTAACGCACCTTTTCGGATCGATCAGCTTGAACGGATGACGGTCGCACTCCCATAAACTGTGGGGCTAAAATCACGGAGTTGAACGAGTGCCTCTCTTCTGGAGTTCCGGATGCTTCCAGCCAGTCGACTCTGTCTTTGCCTTCTCTGCGTGCTGTCACTGGCCGTTGCGGGCGAAATGCCATGCAGTGCGGACGACTCTGAAAGCTTTTCAAAAGGCGAGGTCCTGTTCGCCCTCCGGGTCAAACCGCTCCTGCAGCAGAAATGTTTTGCCTGTCACGGCGGAGATTCGAAGAAGATCGAAGCAGCACTCGATCTGACGTCTCGGGCTGGCATGCTCAAAGGCGGCGAGGGTTACGGGGCCGCCCTCGTACCCGGCAAAGCCGTCGAGAGTCGACTTTACGAATCCGTCACGCGCGAGAACGACGATCTGCAGATGCCGCCCAAGGAAAATGATCGGCTTACGGACCGACAGACCAAAGCGGTTCGAGACTGGATCGACGCGGGCGCGCCGTGGCCGAAAGACGACCGTGTTGCGGCCATCGTCGCGTCGAAAGCAGACGGAGTCAGCGTCGCCACAAGCGGCGGGCTCAGCGAAGACTGGACGAATCGACGGTACAAGTCAGAGGACCTGTGGGCCTGGCAGCCGATCCGTGATCCAGAATTGCCCCGGTCTGACGGCCCCACCGATGGGGGTGGTCCCGGCCACCAGATCGATGATTTCATCGAGCAGAAACTCCGGTCGGCTGACACGGGCCTGGCGGTCGCACCACGAGCAGACCGAACATCACTCATCCGCCGCGCGACGTACGATTTGATCGGGCTTCCGCCGACTCCACACGAAGTGCGGGCGTTCGCGGAAGACACGTTGCCCGACCGGGAAGCTTTTGCCAGAGTCATTGACCGTCTCCTGGCGAGTCCTCACTACGGAGAGCAATGGGGCCGGCACTGGCTCGATGTCGTGCGCTATGCCGACTCGGCCGGATTCGCCAATGACTTCGAGCGGCCAAACACCTGGCGGTACCGCGACTACGTCGTGCGGTCGTTTAACAACGACAAGCCCTACGATCAGTTTGTGAAAGAGCAGCTTGCCGGCGACGAGATCGATCCGGAAAATCCTGAGATGCTCATCGCGGTCGGCTTTCTCCGGATGGGGCCCTGGGAGCAGACGGGAATGAGCGTTGCCAGAGTGACCCGGCAGCAGTTTCTCGACGATGTGACGGACGCTGTCGGGCAGGTATTTCTGTCGAATCCTCTTCAGTGCTGCCGCTGCCACGACCACAAGTTCGACCCGATCCCGACACGGGACTACTACCGCATCCAGGCGTGCTTCGCGACGACTCAGTTTGCCGATCGAGACGCCGCGTTCCTCGACACGGAGAACAAAGCCGGCTTCGGTCTTGAACGTGACCGGCTGACGGAACGCAACGATCGCTACGGAAAAATTCTCAAGGCCATCTCAGCCGCAACCCGCGATGCGGAGCTGGCGTGGTTCAAGGAAAGGGACCTGCCGTACCGAACTCGCGCCGAAGCGATTCAGAAGAAAGCTCCGGCCGAGCAGACTCCGCCGTCGCGTCTTGGGCTGACTCCTCGGGACAACGGGATCGAGCGGATCGGCCGCAAGTATCGCGGACGGCATCTCTGGGAGCTGTCGCGTTACGAGCCGGTCGCCTTCAGTGTCTACAGCGGCTCGACGCCCGTGCTGGGTAACGTTGATTCGCCGATTGCCATGCCGAAAGACCGAATGAAATCAGGCGAGCTCGAAGAGACCGCGATCCTTGCTGGCGGTGACACCTTTTCGCCGACCCTCGCTGTCACGCCGGGAGTTCTCAGTGCCGTTCCGGATTCCAACGACTCACTTGAGGCGACGAGCTGGAATTCCATCGCGAAGCAACCAGCCGGTCGTCGGACCGGTCTCGCCAACTGGATCGCTGACAAGAATAACCCGCTCACCGTCCGGTCCATTGTGAATCGAGTCTGGCAGGGACACTTCGGCCGCGGTCTGGTCGCGACGTCGAACAACTTCGGAGCGACCGGCCGAAAGCCGACTCACCCCGAACTGCTCGACTGGCTCTGCGTTCGTTTCGTCGAGGGCGGATGGTCCATCAAGACACTTCATCGGCACATCATGACGACCGACGCGTACGCCCGCGCGTCGACTCACCCGGACATGAAACGGGTCCGCGAGAAAGATCCGAATCTGGAACTGCTTGCGGTCTTTCGCACTCGCCGCCTCGCCGCCGAGGAAATTCGAGACGCGATGCTGGCCGCTTCCGGCGAACTTAACCGGGACATCGGCGGCATCCCCATCCGTCCGGACATGAACCTTGAAGCGGCCCTTCAGCCGCGGCAGATCATGGGCACCTACTCCCCGGCGTACCAACCCTCGCCACTTCCGGAACAACGCAACCGCCGCACGATTTACGCGTTGAAACTGCGAGGTCAGCGCGACCCCTTCCTGGAGACGTTCAATCAGCCCGGATCGGACAAGTCGTGCGAGCGACGGGAAACGTCAACGGTGACTCCGCAGGTCTTCGCGATGCTCAATGGCGAGGAAGTCAACGACCGCGCACTCGCCATGGCGAAACGACTGATTTCGGAAGAGCAGCGCGAGGACAGACGCATCGACGTGGCCTTCCGCCTTTGCTTCGGAAGATCCCCGACGAAAGAAGAAACGGCCCTCTGCTTAAAACACTGGCGTGAGATGACTGCGCGGCACAGGACGCTCAAATTCGAACGCCAGGATCCGCCCGGAACCGTGACAAGGTCGGCCGTTGACGAACTCACCGGCGAGCAGTTTGAGTTCACCGAGAAGCTCGAAGTTTACGATTCGTACATTCCAGATCTGAAACCCTGGGACGTCGATGCAGAGACACGAGGCCTGGCCGAAGTGTGCCATGTCCTGCTGAACTCAAACGAATTTCTGACGGTGCCGTAGACCCAAATCTGTCGCACGCCGCCCGGCGTGCCCGTTGCAGATCGTCGAGCAGTCCATTCTTGATGAAAGCCACAAGGCATGCAGATCCCTCCAGCCATCTCCCGCCGTGAATCGTTGTTCGGTCTTGGTGCGAGCCTCGGCGCGAGTGCGCTGTCGACTCTGCTTCGTGCAGATGAGTCGAGTTCGGCCGCTGCGCCGTTGTCCCCGAAGGCAGGACATTTCCCGGCCCAGGCAAAAGCGAAGTCCGTAATCTTCCTCATGATGGAAGGAGGACCATCGCATCTCGACACCTTCGATCCAAAATCGAAGCTCAAGGAACTGCACCTCAATGAGTTTCAACGGGGCGGCAAAGAAAAGTCCGCAATGGAAAGCGGGACGCGGTACTACGTCGAGAGCCCCTTCAAGTTTCGCAGGGCCGGACAGTCCGGCGCGGACATGGCCGAGAACTGGGAGCACCTTGCGAAGGTCGCCGATGAGATCTGTTTCTACCGCGGCTGTCAGGGCGAGTCGGTCAACCATCCGACGGCTCTGTACCACATGAATACGGGAAACCGGTTTGGTGGCGACCCGGCCATTGGAGCCTGGATGACGTATGGCCTGGGATCTGAGAACCAGAACCTGCCAGGTTTCATCGTGCTCCCCGAACTCTCCTATCCCCAGGGCGGTCCCGCCAACTGGAGCAACGGATTTCTGCCGGCTCACTATCAAGGGACCGCGTTAAGGTCGACGGGCAGCCCGATCCTCGACCTCTCACCGCCGGTCGGCATCACGCGCGAGCATCAGCGCAGAAATCTCGACCTGCTGAAGCAGCTCAATGATCGGCACCTCGAACAGTCTCAGCAGCAGGACGATCTGACCGCACGGATGGCGAGCTATGAGCTGGCCTTTCGGATGCAGATGCAGGTGCCTGGCATTCTTGACGTCGGACAGGAAACGAAGCAGACCCAGGACGCGTACGGACTGGGGACCGCCCCGACCGACAAGTTCGGCCGCAAGTGTCTGCTGGCTCGCCGACTGGTTGAGCGTGGCGTTCGTTTTGTGCAGCTTTACGCCGGCACGTGGGACTCGCACGACTACATCGCCAGGAACCACTCAGCTCAGGTGCGAAACGTTGACCAGCCAATCGGAGCGCTGATCGCTGATCTCAAACAACGAGGCCTGCTTGACTCAACCCTCATCGTTTGGTGCGGCGAATTCGGACGCAGTCCGGACAACGGCATTCGCGGCGGAGTCGCCTACGGGCGAGACCACAACCCGCACGGCATGACCGTCTGGCTGGCTGGCGGTGGAGTCAAAGCCGGTCACACGATCGGGGCGACAGACGAAACCGGAGCGAAAGCCGTCGAGGTCGTCCACCCGATTCGCGATCTCCATGTCACCCTGCTGAGACTGCTCGGTCTGGATGATAATCAACTCACTTATTATCACGCCGGCCGGTTCAAGCAGCTCTCGCAATTCGGCGGAAAAGTCATCGAGGAACTTATTGCGTAACGCCCCTGCTCGATCGAATCAGCGGCTTTACCAGAACAGTCCAGCCCGGCGAAGCATTCGGAACACGGCTCCAGTGACGGCGAATCCAGCCGCGAATCCAATGAAAGCGAACACGAGAAACGACTCGATGCTGACTCCACCCTTGATCGGCAGCAGCAGCGAACCGGTTCCGATGACGACACTGAACAGCAGTGGGACTCCGCAGAACCGGGCGAATTTCCCGGTCGCTGGCACATCCGCCCGCAGCTCCATGAACGCGTCAAACACCGTTCTCTGTTTGGTGATGTAGGCATCTTTCATGGGGGCCAGCCGCCAGCCCGCAGCCGCCGCACTCGGTCTCCGACAACGGGAATGCCCAGGGGTCGAGAACGGCCATCGCAATGATGTCCTCGCTGACTTCCGTTCTGGTTTTGCAATCTGGGTGGTAATAGCTGCTCATGTTCCTGAGTGCTCGCCGGATCGCGGTGTCCATTGAGTTCGTTTCTGCTGCTGGCTTCTGCGGTTCTTTCCTGCGCGACGCTTTCTTTCGGGAGCTCTTTTTTCTGCGTCTCGGTCGCGGTTCCGCGTCTTCATCGAAACCCTCGTCGATCAACGTCGACTGAGCCATCATGTCATCCAGGATCTCCTGCGTCAGCGGAAGAGCGTCGACCGGTTCGTTTTCGGGCAGCCGAAGCCACTGGCCGCAGGCAGGGTCGACGACTTTGACGGAAACGTCATCCGACAGGTCGTCGAGCTCTTCTCCAAGTCCAGGGTCATAACGGCTGTGACAGCTCGGGCATTTGACAATGGGCATCGGACATTCCTTTCTAAATCGTTTGAAGGCGGTCGGAATGCTTGTCGCATCTCAGTCATTTTTCTCCACCAGCTGGTCCCGCGCCAGCAGGGCCAGCATTTGCTTGACGACTGAAGGATATTCAGTGGCGATGTCGTTTTTCTCACCGATATCCTTTGCGAGATCGTAGAGCCGCCAGTCGGGTTTCGTTTCCGGCTTTCGGTTTTTTGGGGCGCGATATTTCACGAGCTTCCAGTTGCCCATCCGGACGCCGACCGAGGTCGCTCCTTCGAGGCTCGACCAGTACAGGTATTCGTGTTTTTTCTGGCGATCGTTTTCTCCCAGCAGAGTTGGCAGGTACGAGAGGCCGTCGATGTTCTGCGGCGGTTCAGTGGCGGCGATCTCGCAGGCGGTCGGTAGAAAGTCCCAGAACGCGGACGGCAGATTGCTTGTCGAGCCGGCTTCGATGCGGCCCGGCCAGCGGGCGATCATCGGTACTCGAATCCCCCCGTCGTGCATCGATCGTTTGTAGCCGGTCAGGTCACCGTTCGAGTTGAAAAATTCATGCTTGTGCCCGCCCTCTTCGTGAGGGCCATTGTCCGAGGTGAAAATGACCAGCGTGTTGTCGTCAATCTTCAATTCCTTCAGCAGCGAAAACAGCCGCCCGACGTCCCGGTCCATGTGAGTGATCATCGCGGCGAATCCCTTTTCGGGGTTCGGCCAGTCTTTGTCTTTGTAGATCCCGTAGTCCGGTACCTCCATGCCGTCGCCAGTGACGCGGCCTCCCTCATTATTGGCGTGAGGGATCGTCCAGTGAACGTGCAGCAGGAACGGGTTCGTCGCATTCCGACGGACGAATCCCAGGGCGGCGTCTGTCATGAAGTCGTGCGAGTAGCTGACTCGTTTGGAAGAGACGCGCCCGCGACCGTTCGGGTAATCCCCAATCACGTTTCCCGGAAGCGGAACCTGCTGGTCGTTCTCCCACAGAAATGTCGGATAAAAATTGTGAGCGTTGCTTTGATTGAGATACCCGAACCAGTAGTCGAAGCCGTTTCGGTTGGGATGTCCGGCGTTGTGAATGTCTGCCGGCGTTTCGACATGGCCGAGTGCCCACTTCCCGACTCCCCCCGTCTTATACCCGGCCTGTTGAAGCTGCTTCGCGACCGTTGACTCCTGCCCCGTCAGGCTGCGAGGTCGGTTTCCGGTGAGCCCCGTATGCCCGACATGCTGCCCGAGCCACAGCACCAGCCGTGACGGCCGGCAGACCGTGTGTCCCGCGTAGTGATCCGTAAACCGCATCCCCTCGGCCGCCATCCGATCCAGGTGGGGTGTCTGAATGACCTTCTGGCCGTAGCTGCCGAGATCTCCGTAACCGAGGTCGTCAACCATGATGTAGACGATGTTTGGCTTCTGTGTTGCCTGCAGCGATTCTGAGAAAATCGCAAAGGCAAAGAGAGTGAGGCAGAATGCCGCTGACGAAATTCTGGCTGGGAGTCGCATTGATTCCTCGGCGAAAGAGAAAGCAAAAGGCCGTGACGCGACGGACGATATCATCGCTTCTTTTCGCGTTCCACTGGGGATGTGCCATGATCAACCACGGAGTGGCCGTCACCGTACACTTCCGACATTCCGGCCCGGTCAGTGATGCAGGGTCATTCGCCCTGTCG
>JAQBVJ010000005.1 GCA_027623235.1 Planctomycetota bacterium | reverse complement strand
CTGGAATTATGAGATTCACCCACATAAAAACAGGCGAAGCGGGTAAGTTAATTCTGAACGACGCCTTACCCCACTTTCGCTTCGCGAAAGGGCGCTCTTTCGCGGAGGGAAACAGGACAATGACGCGAACTTCGCGTCTTCTATCTGGCCGTCCGCCGACGTCAACGCCCCGACGGGTTTCGATGAATCGTGATATCCACCGGCTGTCCGGAATCGAGCAGCACCTTGCCCGCCACGCGCCGATAGACTCCGGAAAGTGTGTCGAGGTACCGGCGTCGAAGTGCCATCTGGCGGACTTGTTCATACGACATCGTTCCCGATGCAGCCTGCTCCAGTTCACTGATGAGCAGATGGAAACTCGCCGCCTGAGCGCGGGCGGACTCCGTCGTCTGACGGGCGTACGTTGTCGCGCGGTCTTCCGTCTGCCGGCGAGTCGCGTCGGCATCGGCCTGCTTCTGCTCCGCGTAAGCCCGTGCCCGCTGGATGTAAGTTTCCCGATCGGCGCGAGCGTTCAACACGTCGACGAACTCCGACTTCACTCGCACTGGCGGCGTCACGCTGGCGACGGTGACATCGTCGACTTCGACACCCAGCTGCGCTGTTTGCGAAAGCTCGCGGACCCGCGCGAGCACCTGACGACGAATCTCCGTATGGCCGAGCGTGTGGACAAAGTCGACTCCGCACCGCATGACCACATCGGCCAGCACCGAACCGGCCAGCAGCCGCAACCGCTCGTCACTCGCCGCCGACTGAAACAGCCACTCGTCAATCCGCTCCCGCGAGATGCGGTACTGCAGATTGATCTGCACGTTGAGAATGTTTTTGTCACCGGAAAGAAGCTCCGACTGCCGCGCCGGATCAACCTGCGTCAGAAACTCGCTGCTGTCGAGGTTGTCGATTTCCGGTGTGCCGACAATGACCGTGCGGGATTCGTTGATCCGGATGCGGTCAATCCGGGTCAGTGGCCACGGCAGGTGAAAGTAGAGTCCACTCGGCTTGAGCTCAACATTCCCGGCCTGGTCGCGTTGAGCGTGGCCGAAGATGCGCAGAACCGCGACCTCATCGGCACTGACGACGTAAAAACCCGTCACCAGCCAGGCGAGCAAAATCAGCGCACCGACGATCCAGACTACGATGTTCCGGCTTCGCGGCGTCGCGCCGGCCTCGGCCTGACCTTGATTCAGATTTGGCAAAAGTTCAGACACTGCTCACCTCCGTCCCCTCTCCCCGTTGAGGGTGAGGGGGTGCCCGGAGGGCGGGTGAGGGGGTGAACGTTGCCGTTGACTTTAAATTCAAATTTCCCGACTGCTGCCCCTCCACATCCGGCCTTCGGCCATCTTCTCCCCCCTGGGGGAAAGAAGGGACGATCGACGCCGACTCATTACCGGCGGGTTCTGCGGGTTTCTCGACGTCAGATTCCTCATCCGTCCCTGAAGCTGGCTTCACCTCGTTGCCGGTCGGCTCCGAGCCAACTGACGTGACCGGCTTCGCGTCACCGGTTTCATCGAGCTTCTTCGGCGCGCGAGACGGCATGTTCTCCGGAATCCCCTGGACGAGAAGTTTCAACAGCGAACTGGACGCCGACAGCACGAGCGTCGTCTTCTCGTTGAGAATCGTTTCGTAGGAATCCAGCGTTTTGACCAGTCGATAAAATTCCGGATCCCGTGCGTGAGCCTCGTTGAGAATCGCAAGAGCCTGGGCCTCGGCCCTGCCTCGAATCCGCTCGGCTTCGGCGTCCGCGGTGGCGAGGATCTCACTGTGCTGCCGGTCGGCTTTGCTGCGGATCTTCGTGTTCTCTGCGAGGCCCGCGCTGCGGTAACGATCCGCGATTTTCCGCCGCTCGCTTTTCATTCGCTCAAAGACGGCCTGCTGGTTGCCGCGAGGAAAACTCAGTCGCTTGATCCGCAGGTCGACAATCTCGATGCCCATCTGTTCGCGGATCGACACGGCTTCGTCGGCCCGTTGCCGCATCGACGCGAGCAGATCCTGCGAAATCCCGTCGAGAGACGTTCGCTCGGCATCGCCGATTTGTTCCGCCACTGGTTCGTCCCGAGGCGCGACTGTCTGACCGTTCGCGACAGCAGGATCAACCGGCGCGGCCTCCCGATCGGTCACAAACATCAGCGACGTCAGCTCAACCTGCGCCACGTGCGTGGCGAGCGTCGATCGCAGTCGCGTCTCCAGCCGCGCCTGAGCCATCTCAGGACTGCCAAGCGCCCGCAGAAACCGGAGCACAGGTCGCTCCTGAATTGTCTCGCCGTCTTTCGGTTCGGCGATCCGCCAGCAAAGGTAGGCATCGGCAATGATGTTTTTCCGGTCTCGCGTAAACACTTCCCTGCCAGCCGGATCGAACAACTGGATCCGTCGATCAAACCGCCGCACCGTTCCGATCGGCCACGGTGCTTTCATGTTGAGCCCGCGATCCTCGTCACGATCGAGCACCGCGGTGACCTCGCCGAGGTTCTCGACAATCACAATTTCCGTTTCGTCGACGAACAGAAAACACGTCGACAGCCACGCAACGAGGCACACCGCTCCGACAAGAGCGGCCGATCTCTGAACAATCCTCCGGCCAGCGCCGGAGGACTCGTCTGGATTCGGATTGGAGATTTCAACACTCATGGAAAGTTACTCTTTATCTTTTCGCACTCGATCAGACGGAATTCTGAACAGAAGAAACGAAGGGAACGAAGAAGACGCCAGCAGCCGGGCTGATCGCGCGTGGCTGCGTTGCCTTCGTTCCTTCTGTTCAAAACAGGAACCTGAAAAAGATTACTCACGCGGAGCCTCCTCCGGCGGCATGTCCTGCTCCGGTTGAGGCTGCAGCATTGGCTGCAGAATCGCCGGTGATGAGAACTCGTCCGGGTCGACCAGCAGCACGTGCCGTCGGCCGGACACACCGGGGTCCAGCACGGTCAGCGGACGGCCGGCCAGGCTCGACGAAACCGCCTGCCAGTAAAGATGCTGCCCGGTCAGTGACGGCTCGCTGAGAAACAACGGAGCCAGGCTGTTGATTCTCGCCGCCGATCCGGTCGCCGCGGTTGTCTTCTGAGTCGCCTTCTGCCGTGCGATCTCCAGACGGGACGAAGCCTCACCGGAAAGCGGCATGGGTGAGTCCTCGGACTCGGCAATCAGCTGCTGCCAGAGCGGTTCGGTCAGTGACCAGTCGGTGACCGAGCCGGTTGTCGACTCGCTGCCCGTCTGCGCTTTGACCGAGCTGCTGAGAATGCGGATGGCGTCCTCGCCCGCGGCGCTGAGCACCGTGCGGGCGTAGTACGCTTCCGCCTCGTTCGTCAGTTGAGCCTGAAGTTCGATCGCGTCGGCGACCTGCCGATACGAGGGCACAACCTGCCGCGGCGGGTGAACATCAAGCAGACTCGCCGACGTGATCTCAACGCCAAGACCTAACGGTCCGGCACCGGCCACGATGTTCCCGATCCACCGCTCTTCAATCTCGCGCCGGCCGTCCGTCAGGGTTCCGTCAAGCGACCGTTGCGCGACAAGCTCCCGCAGCGAACTCTCCGCGATCGACCGCAGAACGTCTTCCGGATCACGACTCGTGAACGCAAACTTGCGAAGATCGGAAATGCGGAATTGAACCTCGGCCGTCAGTTCGACGGGCATTTCCTCACCGGTCAGGGTGAGTGCTTCGTCGGCGTCGTCCTGCTGACCGTGCGCGCTGGTCCATTCGATGGGAACTGCGGCGAGGCTGCCCTCGGGCAGAGCGGGCACTTCTGCCCGTCCCGCGGCCTCAGATCGGAAGCCGATTTCGATCGTGCGAATTTCGTAGACACGCTCGCGGCGCACTTCTTCAAACGGAGCCGGCCAGCGCCAATGCACGCCCGCGTCGAGCGTTGCCACGTACCGGCCGAAGCGAGTGACGACGGCCTGCTCGTCAGGGCCGATCAGCACGGCATTTGACAGGAACCAGACGAGCCCCAGTCCGGCAACGCCAAGCCGTACGAGCGTCGCCCAGTGCGCGAGAAAGCGGAACACAAGCTGCGTTGGTGATAGCGCGGCGGCGAGCCACTCGACACTGCCCCCGAACCAGCGCGAGGCCCGACCGAGCCGCGTGACTTCCCATCGCTCAAACCACAACAGCCGCAGCGCGTTGAGCATCACGGCCAGCGAGGCGACTTCATGAAACACCGCGGCCGCCGCCGGAGACAGAATGCCCGTCGCTCCAAGGATCATGCCGACGCCGTTCATCCCGAAGGCGAACAGAAAAATGCTCTGCCGAATTGTCCGTACCAGTGCTTTCGACAATCGCAACAGGCCAGGCAGCGGCTTCAGCGGGTCGCCCATCAGGACCAGGTCACCGGCCTCAGCGGCGATGTCGCTGCCGACTCCGCCGAGCGCGATGCCGACGGTCGCGGTCGCGAGGGCCGGCGCGTCGTTGACCCCGTCGCCGACCATCGCGACACGTCGGCCCGCGGCGGTTTGAGTTTCGATCCACGAGGACTTGTCCGCCGGCAGCAGTCCCGCCTCGACCGTCGCGAAACCTGACAGTTCTTCCGCAAGCTGCTTCGCGGGTGCCTCGCGGTCTCCCGTCAGGATTGCGAAATCCCGCACGCCCGCCGCGCGGAGTTCGGCCAGGACATCCTTTGCTGATTCGCGAACGGTGTCGCAAACTCCGATCACACCAAGGACCTGGCCCTGCACGGCGACGATGAGCGACGACTGACCGACCTCGTCAAGTTCCGCGAGCTGCGCGTCGAGGAACTCGGGGAGTTCGATTTCAAGTCGTTCGAAGAGCCTCCGATTCCCGACGGTCAGAGACAACCGCCTCGCCAGTTCGCCCTGATCCCGCCCCTTTTCCTCGCGGGGGAGAGGGAAGAGTTTGGTCGCCCACTCGCCGAGATCTCCCGGCGTCACCTGAGCGACGACGCCGCAGCCAGGCAGAGCTTCGAATTCGTAAACGCCTGGCAGGACGCAACCGCGCGCCTCGGCCTCGCGGCAGATCAGCCTGGCAATGAGGTGCTCGCTGCGGCGTTCGGCGATCGCGGCCGTCCGAAGGAGTTCGGTTTCGTCGAGCGGCTCGACGGCGAGGACTCGCCCGAGTTGAAGTTCGCCCCTGGTCAGCGTGCCGGTTTTATCAAACGCGAACATGTCGACCTGAGCGAGTTGTTCCAGAGCGGCGCTGCCTTTCACCACGACACCGGACCGGGCCAGCCAGGCCATCGCAGCCATGACCGCGCTCGGCGTGGCAAGGATCAGCGGACACGGGCAGGCGACCACCAGTACGCTGAGAGCCGGCAGAAAGCCCGGTCGCCATTCGCCCGCGCTGATTCGCCAGCCAATCAGCGTGAGCACGGCGGCTCCCAGCACGAACGGCAGAAACAGTCGCGCATAGCGATCGGCGGCTCGTTCGAGCGGCGCTTTCTTCTCGGTGGCTTCGGCGACGAGCTGGACGACTCGCGCGAGTGTTGTGTCCTCGCCGACTTTCGTCGCTTCGATTTCCAGCGAGCCGAACTGGTTCACCGTTCCCGCAAAGACGCTCGCGCCGGTTTCTTTTTCAACCGGCAGGCTCTCACCGGTGAGGGCGCTTTCATCGACACTCGAATCGCCCGACGAAACGGAACCGTCGACGGGGATTCGCTCGCCGGGGCGGACGACGACGGACTGTCCGACCTCGACCTCGGCGATCGGCACTTCCGTTTCGCGGCCGTCGATGAGAACTCGCGCGGTCGGCGGGCAAAGGTTGAAGACGCTTCGGATGGCCTTCTGAGCCCGGTCGACTGTGTAACCCTCGATGCTTTCTCCGCAGAGCGCGATGAAGACGACCAGAGCGGCGGTCGAGTGCTCGCCCAGAACGATCGCGGCAAGGCAGGCGATCGTCAGTGCCAGGTCGGCTCCAACTTTTCCGTCGAACAGACTTTCGAGTGTCCGGTAAAGAATCCTCGCTCCGCCAAGAACCGCCGCGAGCAGCGCGAGGCGGAAGCCGGCGAGCTGTTGATACTGACTCCAGCCGGACACGCCGGCCTCATCGAGCAGCCCGATCAGAATGTCGGCTCCGAAGAGAATCGCGACGGCCGTCGTCAGCAGGTAAACCGGCGCCGAGCGGTAATGAAAACTGCGCCCGACGTCGCCGGCCGAGCCTCCCATTGGAGTCTCATCCAGAAATTCCCGACAGGATTCCGGACAGTAATGCATGGCGGTCGGATTCTCGGAAACCGGGAGTCCGTCCCCGCGGCATGTCGAACGGGCTCTCGTGCCCATTCGGTCGATCGGTGGGACGGGCTGGAGTGACCGTCCTGCTGGCGAACCAGCCATGCTACCCCGATCAGAGAGGCGATTCCACGTCGGGCGATCCGCCAGGATTCTGCGCTTTCAGTTCGAGATTCCGGTTCGACATGTCAATCGAGTTCGGCATAAATTAATGTGCTCCCCGATCTGTCGCGTCCCATGCCCGGTTTCGCGATTCCCGTTGCAATTGTGGAGACAACAATGATGACCGATCAGACCGAAAGTCATGATTCCGGCGATGGTTCGACCCGCTCGACATTCTTCCTTGCCGGGATGATTTTTCTACTGCTGGCCGTGATGGTCGGCGGCACGTATATCTACAGCCGATTCATCACCGAGACGACCAGTCGGAATCCAATCGAGCTGTACGCCAGCGAGCTTTCGCCAACGATCCTGCTGGAAATGCGAGCCGCCTCGACCATCGCCGGTCCGGGGTTTCCGAACGAAATGCCGGATCCCGGAGGCCTTCCGAAGGGCAAACCGCTATTTATTTCCGACGAGGTCGCGATCACGAACGACGATGTGGAATCGGCCGGAGCTTTCGAACGGGACGGCATGTGGAGCCTGGAGATCCACCTCACGGAAGCCGGAGCAAAGAAACTGACCGCGCTGAGCAAGAGACTATTGCCAGATCTATCGGGCTACTCACCAACCCGCCTGGCGATTCTGATCGACGGCAAACTGATCGGAGCCCCACAAGTCAGCTCCCCCATAACAGGTCGAGTCGGAGAGGTTTACCTTGGCGACATTGACCAGGCGAAGGCTGTTCGCCTGGCAAAGGGAATCGTGGGAGCTAAGTGACGGAAGTGTCCGGAGGATTTGAATTGCCTGCGGAAATCCGGATAGCCGAAGGCGTTAAACCCAGAAGCCTGGGGTCAGCCGAAGACTTATTTCAACGTGCTGTCACCATGTGGAGTCAGGCCGCCGTGGCTGCCAGGTGACCTCTCGTGTGGTCATCCTGTAGCCGAACGTGCTGCGGCATAAAATTACTCGGTGACCGTCGCCTCGCGGAACGGGAAGCCAGCGAGCGGGACGACTGGGATGGGCGGTTGCGGGACCTGCGTGATTCTGTACGGGATGGCGTAGGCCTGAACGCGGCCGGAGTTCAATTCGGCAACGTAAATGGCACTCTGCCCCCACTGGGCTCCGCCACTGTTCTGGATTTCCGCGTGTCCCGAAGTGATCGCATAATAAGGGGTCGCGTTGCCGGCAACCTTAAAATCCTCAGCGACGTTTCGGTAGTAGAAGTAGACGAAACCCGTGCCCGAGCGGGTCCGGTTCAGTGACGCTCCCGTGAGTCGCCCTGTCAGAAAGTCGAGAATAAAAACAGCCTCCGTGTTGAGATCGAGCTCTGCTGTCACGATGGCGAATTTTTCGTTGCGGTCAGATCCCGCGGCGGCGGCCAGTGGCTCGTGCGGCCAGATCGAAGCCAGTCCGATGCCGGCGATCAGGCCAGTCAGAATCCACGCGAATCGACGATCCCTGTTTTTCACAATTCCACCTCCGTTAAGTGAAGAAGGGCGAGGCAGGAAAGCCACGCACCGATTGGTTTTTCCGCCGAGACTCTACCGGCTCCTCGAAATCCCGGCCAGTGAAGTCGCGGTACAGAATTTCTGCGCGTCTCTCTGTCAGTACGAATTTCCGAGTGAGAGATCCGCGCAGAATCGTCGTTTTTTTGAATCTCACACTTTTTGAATCTCACACAAAGACACGAAGCCACGAAGAGCCTGGCCGGTTTTCTTCGTGGCTTTGTGCCTTCGTATGCCTGTTTTTCTCAGAGCAGAGTTTCAGCTCTCTGACTCAGAGGAAGTTCCGAGTGCGATTCTTTGGAGAGGCTGCCATACTCGATGGATGAGCTCTTCTGATTCCAGCCGTCGCGATTTTCTGGCCGGACGCAGCCTCAGGTCCGAGGTGGAATCTGCGGCCGCTCGGGCCGGGGATGCGCTGATCGAGGGGACGGCAGCCGGCGGGGTCACTGCTCCCGGGTCCGGGCCGACCGTGCGACTGGGAACTCGCGCGATGGCGTGCGATTTTCATGTCATGCTCAACGCCGGACCGGACAGCACGGTGGAAACGTGGCACGCGTCGGATGCACTGAACCTCGTCCATCAGCTTGAAGATCAGATGACGGTTTACCGGGAAACAAGCGATCTGCTGGAGATCAACCGGCAGGCGGCGATCGGGGCAGCTCCGGTTGAGGCACGGCTGTTCGAATTGCTGCTCGATGCGAAGCGGATCTGCGAGGAAACCGGCGGGGCGTTCGACCCGACCTCGCAGCCGGTGGTTTCGTTGTGGCGAGCTTGCCGTGAGGAGTCGCGGGTGCCCAGAGAGGCCGAGCTCGCTGAGGCGCTCGCGCGAGTCGGATTCGAGCATGTCGAGTTTGGTCACCCTGCGGGGGCGACTGAAGGCGGTGCCAGAGATGGCGGTTCGGGAAGCCCACCTCACCCTGCCCCTCTCCCCCACAAGGGGGAGAGGGGACTTTTACGCGCTCTCCCGGCAACAGTCCGCTTCAAAAGGCCGGGTGTCGAGTTGAACCTCAACGGAATCGGCAAAGGCTACGCGCTCGACCGGGCCGCGGAACTGCTCGCCGGTGCGGAATCCGGGTACGAGATCCGGAACTGGCTGCTGCACGGCGGGCACAGCAGCGTCCTTGCGCGGGGCGAGCATTTTCAGCAGGGGACGACCGGGCCGCTTGGTGGCTGGCCGGTCGGAATTCGAAATCCACTGTTTCCGGACGAACGACTTGCGACCGTGCTGCTGCGAAATCAGGCGATGGGGACGAGCGGGTCCGGCGTCCAGTATTTTCGGGTCGGCGGGAAACGGTACGGGCACGTGCTCGACCCGCGAACGGGCTGGCCGGTCGACCATTTGCTGTCGGTGACAGTCCTTGCGGATTCGGCTGCCGAAGCCGACGCTTTGTCGACGGCGTTTTTCGTCATGGGACTCGAAAAAGCGATTGAGTTCTGCCAGAATCGCCTGGACGTCAGAGCCCTCCTCATTCCCCCACCTCACCGGGGACGGACGCTTGAACCGGTCGTCTGCGGAATTTCCAACGAGGACCTGTTCTTCGCGTCTGACGCGTCTGCCTCACCAGCCAGTTTCTGACCGCGTTCGTTTCTGACCGCGTTCAAAGAAACTGGCTCGTCGGGACCCCACCTCAGAACTGCAACCGGACGGCCCTGGCCGCTCCGAGGAGTCAATTCGAGTGAACAATACGCTCCGTTTTCCTTTGCTTGGCATCGTGCTGATCGTCGGGCTTCGCATGGCGATCGGCTGGCAGCTTCTTTACGAAGGGCTGTGGAAAATCGACACACTGGACTCGCCGCGTCCGTGGACTGCCGAAGGCTATTTGAAGAATTCTCAGGGCCCGGCGCGATCGTTCTTTCGCGAAATGACCGGCGACCCGAGCGACTTCGGCTGGCTCGACCATGACAAGGTTGCCGGTCGGTGGGATGTCTGGCACAAGCACTTTGTCGCTCACTACAAGCTCGACGAAGCGCAACAGAAAAAGCTGGAAGAAATCGTCAACGGCTTCGAGGATTTCCGCGCCGAACTGAAAGAGCTCCCAGGTGACTGGACCGAAGAAAAGTTCAACAAACAGCTTGAGTCGGTCAAATTCGTCGCGAAGAGCAAGCGATTGATCGTTGACGGCAAACAGCGAATCACGCCACGAGAAAAGGCGAAGCTGCTGTCCCTCGGAAAGGGCGACGACGATAAATCGAAGGCCTACCGCAAAGCCGTTGAGCAGGTTTACCAGCGGGCCACGAGAGATCTGAGTGCGAAGGAAAGGCTGCTTGCCTCACTGTACGGTGATCCGTCCCGCGCGGGACTCATCGTCAGAGACAAAGATGGGGAAGTCGACGAAAAACGGCTGGGCGACATCGACTTGTTCAAGCAGGCCAGTGCCCGCTACGAGTCTCGCCTCGCCGGAGCCCGACAGGACTACAACTACAAACACCTCGACTACGACTTCCAGGAACTGCAGACGTTGAAGTCAAAAGCAATCGGTCCGATTAAAGCTCTGGAAAATGAGCTGATGGTGAAAGCGGCCGAACTACTCACCGAGAAACAGCTGACGATGCCGCCAGTGTCGCTGCCGTGGACTCGAATGGACTGGATCAATTTCCAGACAATTGCCGGATTGACGGCGCTCGGCTTTCTGCTGATGGGCGGTCTGTTCACAAGGACGGCTGCGGTCCTGGCCGCCGGGATGCTGTTCATGTTTTATCTGGCGATGCCGCCGCTGCCCGGCCTCCCCCCTGCCCCAGGCCCCGAACACAGCTACCTGGTCAACAAAAACCTGATTGAGGTTCTGGCCCTGCTGACGATTGCCGCCTTCCCCACCGGACAGTGGTTCGGGCTGGACTCGGTCATCACCTGGCTGCGAGGTGGCTCGGCCGATTCCGGAGAAACCACAGACGCCGCCTCAACGGCAGCAGCCGGATCGGCCACTGACGGTGCGACAACCTGCAGCACAACGGAGCCCAAAGTCTACGGCGAAATGGCCGACTCAGACGAAGTTGAAACCGCGCCCGGTGCTGGCTGAAAACCGAAGATCGGCTGAGTTCAGCCGCAGAACTTTCTTCAAAACTCCTGATTCAATTTCGATAATCACTCACAGCGACTGCCAAACCGGCCAGACAAGACAGGTCGTCCGGTACGCAGGATCTTCGAGAAGAGGAAAACGACATGCCACTCCACTTGTCCCCCGAAGAAAAACAGCTCGGCACAGACAACTTCAACGAGGCGGTCGGTCTGACTCGTCGAAAGTTTCTGAAGGGAGTCGCCGCCGGAACACCGGCACTTGGCGGAGCCTACTTCGGCTACGAAGCTCTCAAGGGAAATCCGGTCCGCGTTGGCTGGATCGGCACCGGCGATGAGGGCTCGGTCCTGTTGACTCAGCACCCGCCCGAATACCTCGAAATCGTCGCCATCGCCGATCTCCGACCGTCAAACCGCGAACGAGCCTTCAAGGGCGACGGCAATGAACATCGCGTCGGTCTCCACAAGAAGCTCGGCAAGCCGGCCTGCGAAAAGATCAAGGTTTACGAGAACCACAAAGAACTGCTCGCCGATCCGAAAGTCGAGATGGTGGTCATCGCCGTGCCGCTCAGTCAGCACGCTCCGATCGCCATCGAGGCGATGAAAGCCGGCAAGCATGTGCTGTGCGAAAAGCTGATGGCGCACAACATTGCCGAGTGCAAGGAGATGATCAAAGTTCAGCGTGAAACCGGCATGCTCCTGTCCGTTGGCCACCAGCGTCATTACAGCGTCCTGTACGACAACGCGAACGAGCTGGTCAAGAAAGGACTGCTGGGTGACATCAAGTTCATTCGAGCTCAGTGGCACCGCAACAACAGCTTCCCCGGCCGCGATTCGTGGCGGAAGTATCCGAAAGGCACGCCGCAGATCGACAAGGATGCGCTTGGAAAAGCGGACCTCAAAAACTTCGGCTACAACGATCTGCAGCAGCTCGTCGACTGGCGTCTGTATAACGAAACCGGCGGCGGTTTGATGGCCGAACTGGGCAGCCACCAGCTCGACGCAGCCAGCATCTTTCTCGGCAAAGTCAAACCGCTGGCTGTCAGCGGTTACGGCGGGAAGAATTTTTACGGAGTCAAAGGAGTTGGCTCGAAGGACAAGCAGGAAGACAACCGCGAAATCGACGACCACGTTTACGTGACGATTGAATTCCCCGGCAAGTACTACTACGAGCGGGACGAAGCGGGAAAGATCGCCGAGAAAGACGGCAAGCAGCTTGTCGCTTCTCCGGACGACATCGTCATCGTGACTTACTCGTCGATTAACACGAACCGGCTGGAGCCCTATGGCGAAACGGTGTTCGGCAGCCGAGGAACGCTCATGATGGTGGAAGAAAAGGAATCGCTTCTCTTCAAGGAAGCCAGCCCGACGACCGGAGGCGGCGGCCCGGCCCAGCGGCTGCACGTGATCAACGATGGCGCAGGAGCCCCGGTTCTTGACGCCAGCGCGAGTCTGGCTCCGTCAGCAGCCGCAGCATCAGCGCAGGGCACTAACACGGACGTCAGCCGGGGTTACACCGAGGAAATGGAGCACTTTGCCTTCTGTGTCCGCAACGAATTGCCGGTCGAGGAACTGCGCTGCAACGGCGTCGTGGCCATGGCTGATGCCATCATGGCTCTGACCTCGAACATCGCCATGCGGAAACGCCAGCGGATTGAGTTCAAGCGGGACTGGTTCGACCCGGACAAAGAAGCAACCCCCGAAAAAGACACGGCGTAAACAGAAGCAGCGATCACAGGCGATTGTGTGCCTGCCGCGGTAGTACGAACGCCCTGAGCTCTGGATGAAGATCAGCAGCACCCCGGCTGCCACTCGCAGCCGGGGTTTTTCTCTAAAGCGACATCTCCGCAAAGTGCCGTCACCATGGGACGCTGGCCGGACAACGATCGATCGACGCTCACGACTGCCGTGATCATGTTTGTCGCCTTTCCGATTCTGGCCTTCCTCGCGTGGTGGTTTGTTAAAGGCTGATCGAAGGGCCAAACCGTGTCTGAAGCCGAACAGAGTTCCGACCAGAAGCGGCAGCGTCACATGACGATGGGTATCGTCTTCGTGACGGTGTTCATCGACCTGCTCGGCTTTGGAATTGTCCTGCCGCTGCTGCCTCGTTACGCCGAGGTTTACAAAGCCGGGCCGCTCGAACTGGCCGGCCTGTTTTCTTCGTTCTCGGCGATGCAGTTTATTTTCGCGCCGATCTGGGGCCGCGTTTCCGACCGCGTCGGACGACGACCCATCATTCTGATGGGACTCGCCTCGTCCGCCGTGTTTTATGCGATGTTCGGTTTCGCATCTTCGCTGGGTGCCGACGAAAAGATTCTGGGCCTGGGAGCACTCGCCTGGCTGTTTGTGTCGCGCATCGGAGCCGGAATCGCGGGAGCAACCATCCCGACAGCTCAGGCCTGCATTGCAGACACGACGGGCCGCGAGAATCGGACAAAGGGGATGGCCCTGATTGGAATGGCTTTCGGGATCGGCTTTACATTCGGTCCGCTCATCGGAGCGGGTTTCGTATCCAACGTGCCGGGTGGACCGCCAAGCCCGTGGGCTGGTTACGTGGCCGCCATGCTGTCCGCCACGGCCTTTCTGGTCGCCTTGCTGAAACTGCCAGAATCACGCCAGCCGGGAGCGGACCAGGAATCGGCCGGGCATTCACATTTTCGCCGGCTGACTGCAGCGGTGACGATCGGAGGCGTCGGCGCCGTCCTGCTGACGATGTTCATGACGACCGTCGCGTTTGCTCAGTTTGAGTCAACGCTCGCACTTCTGACCAAAGGGATGAAAATTGCCGACCGCGGCAACTTCCTGATTTTTGCTTACGTCGGAGCAGTCCTCACGCTCAGCCAGGGCCTGATCGTCCGCCGCCTGGCAACGCGGATCACGCCACAAAAGCTCGCCCTGGGCGGCACGGCGCTGATGGTCGTTGGGCTTGGCCTGGTTGGCTTTGCAGGCAAGCTCGCGTCGGAAAGCATGCTTTATGCCGTGCTGCCGATCGCCGTGATTGGATTTTCCGCCGTCAACCCCGCGCTGCAGTCGCTGCTCTCGCTGAAAGCCTCAGCCGACCAGCAGGGCGAGGTACTGGGAGTCGGGCAAAGCTTTTCCGCTCTCGCAAGAATCGTCGGGCCGGCGATTGCGATGCCACTTCACGCGTCAGCTGTCGAACTGCCACACTGGACGGGAGCCGGTCTCATGACTGTCGCCGTGCTGCTGGTCGCGACTCTGGCGACTCCCGCCTCGAAAACCGACGGGACAACAGAGCCGGAAGCGAACCCTGCTGCAGAGTGACGCTTACTTTGCGTTTTCGGGAATCCAGTGGACGTGTCGCGTGTCGTCCAGATCCGGAATCGTCGGAATCATGAGCGTCGTGGGCTGAATGGAACCGCCCGATGATGGGACGGGTTTATGGAACTCCCCGGCTGAATTCTGAATCTGAGCCGGACGCGAGCCTGATGTCCGCCAGGAACTCGGAGTCGTTTTCGCGCGAGCCTCTCCCGCGGGCGGATGAATCGTCGGAAGAGATTCTTCAATCTCCCGCGGCGATCCGAAAGGGCTCGGAAACGATCCAGGGATAGTCGCGGAAGGATTTGTGGCCGCGGGCGCTGGTGGGTCTTCTGTTGTGGCTCCCGCCCCGCCCCCGTCCGTCGCCTTCTCCTCGTATGGCTGAGCGAACGGCTTGAGCGTGCCTGGCGTGACTTCACCCGGAACGGCTTCTTCGTGCGAATGAGACTCCGGCATCGGTGTCATTTTTGTGGAGTGGTTCTTGCCGCAGTTCGGGCAGAGCTTGTCGGTCGCGTACGTCGTTCCGGGGTACGAACCGCCGTTTACGATCGAGCCGTCAAAGATGACTCCGTCGCCGATGACCTCACCGGGAATCATGCCGCCAGAAATCATGCCGCCGGAGATAATCTCACCATCCATGATCGTTCCAGGAATGACACTTCCCATTGCGATCCCGCTACCCCCGTACGCAGTGCCGCAGGTGGAGCAACCACTGTCGGTGACCGTTCCGCTCATCGGGAAACCTTCTCCCCCCATCGGAAAGCCACCGCCCATCGGGAAACCTTCGAAACCGTCACAATCCATGCACGGTCCACAATTAGAGACGACACCGCTGCAACCGCAGTTGGACGGTGCTCCACATCCGCAGTTTTTCGCACCGGAGCAGGTGGGCTTGTGCGTGTGTTGAGGTCCACAGCCGCCCTTGCGATTGCGATCCGCTCCGCAGTTGCCCTTGCTGTGTCCGCAGTTGCCTTTACAGCCGGAACGACATCCCGGACTTCCGCATCCACAACCGCCTTGAGCTGCATGGCTGTGCGATTCGTGGCTGGCGTGTCGAACACCTGAGTCAGAATGGCTGCCGTCCGTGTACGAAGTCGGGACGATGCCGTTCAGCTGGACCGGCTGATCCGGATAGTGCTCATGGAATCCCTCGGCACCGTGCGAGTGGCCGACCGTTCCGTCGTCATGAATAAACTCGCCGTTGTGAGGCACAGCCAGCGGTTGCTGATACGGACCGGGAAGCTGGCTCGGCGAATTCGACGCGCGAGAATTGCAGAGCGGACACGTCGCCGGGTCATGCTTCTTGCTCCTGCTGCCCAGCCAGGTCGGCTTCGGGAGCGGCTGGAACGCTGGCGGCCGAAGCGTGGGAGCGTAAGCCAGCCCGTTCGGTTGGTAGTAGCCCGGCTGGTAACAGCAGTTGCAACCGGCTGCCGATAGCAGCAGGATGCAGGCCGGGACGAAACGGATTGAAAATTGCATGGTCATCTCCCAATGGACCAGACCGTCGGCGGGCGCAGTGCCCGATTCGAGGACACCTGGTACACTCCACTGAGATCGTCACGCCATCCTGTGAAGCTTTAACGATTAAACCGATTTTGCGGCTGCTTGCGGCGAGCGTTTTTCACCCGTCTCGAACCGAGCCGTCCGCCGCGACCCCGAAAAACTACGGAATTCCCGTGGAAATTACCTGGACGAGCCTCGACACATGGATCGCCGTCACTGCGGCACTGGCAGCGATGTCGTGTGCATTGCCGGGGGTGTTCCTCGTCCTGCGCCGGCAGAGCATGCTGGGCGACGCGCTCAGCCACACGGCGCTGCCGGGAATCGTCGCGGCGTTTCTATTTGCTCACTGGATGCGTGTTGCCGGCTGGTGGGACGAAGTCGAGGGCGGCTCGTTCCACGCACTGCTGTTCGGAGGAGCCGTGCTGGCGGGGGTCCTCACCGCATTTCTGACAGAGGTCATTCAGAAGATCGGCCGTGTCGAAAGCTCCGCCGCGCTGGGCGTCATCTACACGTCACTGTTCGCTCTGGGTCTTTTGCTCATTCGACTGTTTGCCGACAACGTGCACCTGGACGCTGAGTGCGTGCTGTTCGGCACGGTGGAGACGGTCGTATTTAACACGCTGCCCGATTCCGACATCCCGCGCGCGGCCGTCGTGAACGGGTGCGTGCTCCTTGTGAACTTCACGCTTCTTCTGCTCTGCCTGAAGGAGCTTCGCCTGACGACGTTTGATCCGGCACTCGCCGAAAGTTCCGGGATCAGTTCCTCACTGGTCCACTACGTCCTGATGGCTGTCACTTCAGTGACTCTCGTAGCGGCTTTTGAGAGCGTCGGCAGCATCCTGGTCATCACCGTGCTGGTGGCTCCGGCGGCGACAGCGTTTCTTTTGACGGAGCGGCTGTGGTCGATGATTCTTGTCGCGCTGCTCGTCGCCGGCGGCAGCGCGTTTCTCGGACACTGGCTGGCAATTGCGACGCCGGTCCTCATCTTTCAGCCGCTTGGGTTCACCACCGTCGACGACACCAACACGGCTGGCATGATCGCGATGGCCATTGGCGGTCTCTTCTTTGCCGCGTTCCTGTTCAGCCCGAAGAAAGGAGTGATTTCGCAGTCGGTCCAGCGAAGCCTGCTGAGCTTCCGAATTGTCTGCGAGGACCTGCTCGGCATCCTGTACCGGCTGGAAGAATTCGCGCGGAGCGATGACGCCATTCGCATTCCCACCGGTGCCCCGGGAGCGACGATCGATCCGCGGAAAGGCCTTTCGGGGAAGCTCCTCGATCGTCTGGCCGTCTGGCGACTGACGCGGCAGGGCTATGTTGAGGTCACCGAAACCGCCTGCGTCCTGACCGACTCGGGTCGCAGCGTCGCGCGGCAGCTCGTCCGTTCGCACCGACTCTGGGAAGCGTACATGGCGAAGCACTTCCCGCTGGCAAGCGATCATCTCCACGAAATGGCTCATCGAGTCGAGCACTTCCTCGACGGCTCCCTTCGCGAAGAAATCGAAACGGAACTCGACGGCCCCGGGGAAGATCCACACGGCCGTTCGATTCCCGACGAGCCATAAACAGAGACGCCGGAATCTCACCCCCAGGAGTTCAGACCTGAGTGGTGTCCCAGATTGGGACCGTTAGAAACTCGCTGAGGATCGCGGCGTCCTCTCGCAGAGTTTTCAGGTGGCCATGGTCCACGACGTTCTTCCGCGTCGCGTCCCGCAAAACCAGATTCAATTCGAAACTCGGAAATGTCGTCGTGTTACCTTCGGAGGTTCTCGAACTAACGACCTCGCAAATAATCTGAATCCCGGCGATGTCTTCAAGTGGCGTCGAGACTGCGGTCTTTGGATTTCCGATCGAGAATCCGGAATCCCGATCAAAGACGATTGGCCTCCGCCCGATCCACCAGTAAACGGAAACAACCTCATCAGAACTGTCGGCACAAACTCCAGGTGATCGCGATCTGACTGCCGAATCCAGCGTGTGCGGAATGTGATTCCACCTTTGTTCAACGGCGACCAGTTTGTCGCTGACGCTGCGGGGTTGTCTGCAAACTGCGGCGGGACGTGCGGTTCCATGCTGTTCTCCACGTCAGCGTCCAGTGGGCAGCGTCGCGTCCCACACTGGAACGTCGAGGAATTCAGCGAGCATCGCCGCATCTTTCCGCAGCGCGGCGAGGTTGCCATGGTCGACTACGATCAGCCGTACGGCATCCCTCAGCACCAGATTCAGTTCGTAGCTGTGAAACTGCGAGGTGTGCCCGTCTGAGTCGCGCGACTCAACATACTCGCTGAGGATCTGCAAACCGGCAATCTGCTCCAGCCGCGCACAGCCGACAACCCTGTCCGGGTCAGTCTGCTCGGCCGGATTCTTTGAGCCCTTCCAGAAGTAGCCGCTCGATCGGTCAAACACGATCGGCCGCCTCGTCATGTGCCAGAAAAAAGCGGCCACTCCCAGAAAGAACAATGCCCCCAGCGGAGCACTGCCAAGGACGATGAGCGGGACATACTGTCCTTTTTCGATGAGCTCACCCATCCCGGCATCGCCGGCCAGAAACTTGAAGACGACCACGCACAGTACGGCCTCAAAGAACGCCATTCCTGCCATGAAAAACGGAGCCAGCATCATTCCTCGGGTCGCGACGAATTCGCACCGACCGGGTTCCGATTGCGTCAAAAGCCGCGTACGGAATGTCACTCCGCCTTTCACCAGTGGCGTCCACGCGATGACGGACGCCACGGGATCGTCGCGAAACTGTGCTGGGACGATTGCTGCCATTTCGATTTCCAGTCCAAATGCTGGTTTCAGAATCTCAACGCGAGACGGCTTCACAACACTCTCCATCTGCGAAAGCTTGTGCAACGCCTGTCGTGTGGTAAGGATCACTCGCCTTGAAATCCAGCCTCCGGAGAAGTTGATCGATGAAGTTGCTGATTTATCCCGCCATTGAGGAAGCGCGGTTGAAGGCAGTTCAGGAAGCCGCGAGCGGCGTCTCCGTCGTCAACGCGGTGACCCAGGACGAAGCACTCGGCGGGATCGTCGATGCAGACGGCTTCTTTGGAAAGATCACGCCTGAACTTCTCGCGGCTTCCAAACAGCTCCGCTGGGTCCAGAGCCCGACAGCCAGCCTGGAACATTACCTCTTCCCGGAACTGATCGAGCATCCGTGCCGGCTCAGCAACATGCGCGGGCTGTTTTCCGACGTCATCGCCGACCACGTGATGGG
The DNA here is from genome assembly GCA_027623235.1 of Planctomycetota bacterium. Classification (GTDB taxonomy): domain Bacteria; phylum Planctomycetota; class Planctomycetia; order Planctomycetales; family Planctomycetaceae; genus JAQBVJ01. The sequence goes on along the minus strand of JAQBVJ010000005.1, from coordinate 95,037 downwards.
CTACGTTCTGATGTTCGCCCGGAATCTGCACCTGTACTTGAGGCAGCAGATGGAGTCGCGGTGGGCTCCGGTCGGCAACGAGAAAATGACCGAGCAGGGATTCATAATGGGGCCGTCGAGTGTCTCGCCGGTCGACGCGTCGCACATCCACCTGTCAGACACAACGATCGGAGTCGTCGGGGCGGGCTTCATTGGCCGCGAAATCTGCCGTCGCGCATCGGCATTCGGCATGAAGATTCTCGCCGTCGATCCGATCACGAAATCTGTGCCGGGCATCGTCGAAGAAGTCTGGCCGACAGAACGACTTCCGGATCTTCTGGCCGAGTCAGACTTCGTCGTGATCGCCGCGCCGCACACTCCGGAAACAGAGAAACTCTTCCGGGCCGCTCAGTTTGAGCAGATGAAGAAGACGGGTTATCTCATCAACATCGGTCGAGGAGTCATCGTCGACCTCACCGATTTGACGGCCGCGCTCACTGAGGGACTCATCGCCGGCGCCGCTCTCGACGTTTACGAAGTGGAGCCGCTTCCGGCAAACCATCCACTGTGGCAAATGGAGAACGTCATCCTCACGCCACACATTGCCGCCGCGTCGCCGAGAATTTCTGAACGGCACCTGGAAACCCTGCTCGAAAACGTCCGACGATTCGCGAGCGGCGAGGAACCGGCAACTCTTGTCGACAAACGAAAATGGTTCTGATCCGCTGGCCATTTGCAGTCGAGACAGACCGCCGTTGATAAGGACTCGCCAGTGTGGCACACTGAGTTCAGACCACTCCTGGAGATTCGCCATGTCGACAATCCTTCAGCCAGAGCCCTCACCAGGCATCCCCGTAGAGGCTCCGCCGATTCCAGAACTGGAGTCGGGTGACCGCCTGACTCTTGAGGAATTCCGCCGCCGCTACGAGGCGATGCCGCACCTGAAAAAAGCCGAGCTGATTGAAGGAGTCGTTTACGTGCAGGCCCCCGTCTCGACCGACCACCATGGACACCCTCACATTCATCTTGCCACATGGGCTGGCGTTTACGAGTCCCGGACACCTGGCACCCAGGCAGTCGACAACTCGACCGTTCAGCTGGACCTGGACAACGAACCGCAGCCGGATGTCTTTCTGCGAATTCTTCCGGAGTACGGCGGCCAGTCAGGACGCGATGGAGCTTACACGTCGGGTGCTCCCGAGTGGGTGGGCGAGATCGCCGCTTCCTCCGCGAGCTACGACCTTCACGACAAGCTCAACGCTTACCGCCGAAACGGAGTTCGCGAGTACGTCGTCTGGCGAGTCTTCGACCGCGAGATTGACTGGTTTGTGTTAAAGGACTCGCAGTACGAACGGCTTGAGACCGAGGATGGCATTTTCCGTAGCGTGGTTTTTCAAGGATTGTGGCTCGACCCGAAGGCCATAATCGAAGGCCGGATCGCCGACGTGCTGACTCTGGTGCAACGGGGAATGGACTCCGAAGAGCACTCCACATTCGTTGCCGAGTTGGCGAAGAAAAAGAAAACATAGAGTGAGGCCACCGCCCAGCTTTACCTGGTCGCCCCTCGGGTGACGATCGGTTCGCGAGATTCTTGACACGTTCTCCCGCGCTTTGCACGCTCGCGCGGGTTCGCTATCTTCGCCCTCACTGCTTGAGGCCACTTGAGCAGCCGTCATCACGATCCACCCAAGAGGTGCTCCATGAGAATTCTGCTCGCTGCTGTTGTTGCTTTGTCGACCTCGTCACTGCTGGCGGCTGATGTCGACACGTCGGACATCAAAGTCGGTTTGCGACGCGTGTTTCCCGAGGTCGAAATCAAACGACCGATCGTCCTGACGCATGCCAACGACGGCTCGGATCGCATTTTTGTTGCCTCACAGCTGGGGAAAATCCACGTCCTGAAAAATGACGAAGAAGCCGACGAGTCGAGTCTGTTTCTCGACATTGAAAAACAGGTCGTCTACATCGACAAGCAGAATGAGGAAGGTCTGCTGGGCATGGCCTTTCACCCGAAGTACAAGGAGAACGGGCAGTTTTTCATTTATTACACATCGACGACGGCTCCGCACATGTCCGTGATTTCCCGGTTCCGCGTTTCGAAGGACGACCCGAACAAGGCCGATGCCGGCTTTGAAGAAGAGGTTCTGCGGATTCCTCAGCCGTACTGGAATCACAACGGCGGCGGCATCTGTTTTGGCCCGGACGGTTACCTTTACATCGGGCTCGGCGATGGCGGTGCCGGCGACGATCCGCACGGCAACGGGCAGAATTTGAAGACCTGGCTCGGCAGCATTCTGCGAATTGACGTCGACAAAAAAGAAGGCGGACGCGGCTACGCGATCCCCAAAGACAACCCGTTTGTCGGACGAAAAGATGCGATGCCGGAAATCTACGCCTATGGAATCCGCAACGCGTGGGGCATGGGCTTTGACCGGGAAACGGGGCTGCTGTGGGCGGCCGATGTCGGTCAGAAATTGTGGGAAGAAATCAACATCATCAAGAAGGGCGGAAACTACGGCTGGAGCGTTCGCGAAGGTTTCCACAAGTTTGGCCCGAAAGGTGTCGGACCGAGCAAGGACCTGATCGAACCAATCTGGGAATACCCTCACGAAGAAAAGCAGGGAACCATCGGCGGACAGTTCGGCAAGTCGATCACCGGCGGCCGGGTTTACCGCGGCAAAGCTCTGCCAAACCTGAATGGCTACTTTGTCTACGCGGACTACGTGACGGGCAAACTTTACGCCCTCAAGTACGATGGCAAAGCGGTCACTGAAAATCGCAGCATCCCCAGCTCCAACCTGCCTGTCATGACGTTCGGCGAGGATGCCAACGGCGAGCTTTATTACATGACGCCGATCGGGGCGATCTTCAAACTTGTCCCGTCGGAAAACTGATTAACGACCGTAGTTTCCACTTGAGCCTCGTCGGTAAAATCCGACGAGGCTCAGTTGTTTCGAACCCACCGGAGCCGTGACGCATGGAGACATTTGAAGCCCGCCTCACGCTTCCGTGTAATGCTGAAGTGGCGTTTGACTTTCTGGCCCACCCGGAAAACATCAAACGGATCAGCCCGCCGGATATGGGGCTGTTTTTTCTTGAGGCCCCCAAACGGCTGTCGCTCGGCGCTCGAATGCAGTTCAAAGTGCAGGCCTTCGGAGTCGCTCGTGAGGCCATCCACGAAATTACGCAATTCGACGAACCCGGTTCGTTCACGGAGCAGCAGGTCAAAGGCCCGCTCGGCCACTGGGTCCACGAGCACCTCTTCGAACCAGATGACGAGGGAGCAGTGACGATCATCGATCGGATCGAATTCCAACCGCCGGGAGGCGTCGTTGGCCTGTTGGTTAATGCCGATCGAATTCTCGAATCCCTCGAAGAGGGATTCGATCATCGCCACGATCAGCTGGAGAAGCTGCTCGGTTTTGCGTGAGGTGACTAATTCAGCGCCGACCGGTGTTCGAAACGCGCCCGGAATCACTTTCCGATTTCAACCCGCAGCAGCAATAAGGAATGTGTCCGAAATAACCTCCTGAAAGTAACCCGACGCGTCAGCGAGGGCGAAAGTCGAGCCGTGTCGCTATCTCAAATCACGCTCGCCCTCGCTGACGCTTCGGGTTAATCTCGGCAGGCTTTTTCGAATGCGTTCCGAGTCTCCTCAGGATCGCCCAACTTGAATGCTCAGTTCTTCAGCCGGGCATCTTCTGGCAACGCGGACCGCAGCGACTTCAGCAACTGTTCGCTGGAAACGACGTCCACTTCCCCGGCCGCCTCCAGAAAAACCGGGAGCTGTTCGGCGAGCGCCACTCGCAACTCACTCCCCGTTCGCTCGTCGGAAGCCGCCGCGTCCAGCCAGGCGGCCATGAAGTCGACGTTTTCCTCTTTGAGAGTTCGCATTCTCTCAGCAAGGACCTCAACGACGGATTGCGGTGTCAGGTCGAGCAGCGCCGTCAACGCCGCCTGGCGAAACGGAGTCGACGGTTCTTCCGCATCGCTCGCGGTGACCCTTCGCATTTGTCGCGCCGCGTCGAGAATCGCCCCGGCTGCTTCGTTTGTGTAGCCGTTTCGGCCGAATGCGGAAAACGCCCGCATCGCTTCTGCACGTCGAGAAGGATTCAGCTCGGTGAGCAACTCGCGTCGCCACTGTCGAAAACTGCGACCGTCGTACCGAAGTTCTTCCCGCGACGGCGTCGATTCGTCCGAAATCCCGGTCGAGTGCCCACGTTCGATGGTGAACATGGCCGGGCTGCCCGAGGACAGTCCCGCCGCAATCGGCTGCGGACCCGATGAGACACGAAGTGCCCGGCACGACGTCGCAACGCCGCTGTTCAGTGAGACGTTCTCAAATTTGAGCCAGCGGAACGGACGGGATTCGAGACGGTACTCGCTGACAGCCTCTGCCTTGAAGCCACGAAACTGAGCGACCAAGGACCCGCTGTCACTCTTGACGAGGGTCGCCTTTTCCTCATCACCCGATTCCAGTTTCGCGACGACGCGGATGTCCTGACTGGCCGCTGGACTGGGAATCGGGATTTCGAATCCGACGACCGCTCCGCCTGACTTTGTAACGACGGCTGTTTCCTTCGCGCTGCCCGGAAGAACGACGGCGGTGTGCCACGGTCCGGCCGCGTAGCCAACCCGCACGGATGCGGACTTCGTATTCTCAGCAAACGCTCCGCCAAACATCACTGTCGTCAGGCGGCGGTCACCGATTTCAACGGACTCAGAACTCAGCAGCGTCGTCGCGACGCCGTCGATCAACCACCGCACGGATACGCGATCGTGCTTCCAGAACTGCAGCAGAAAGACGCGGTGATTCACGTCCGGGTTGTGAGCAGGCATCGACTCGGCAGACAGCCATCTCTGCAGTGATCTTTGTTTGAGTGGCCTGCCCTTGGGTTCCCACCACGAACTTTGTGCGCCGCCAGGCTCACTCACTGCCGTCAACTGAAAACAAAGCGACTCGTTCTGATCTTCAAATTGAACCTGCAGCTCTCCTTCGGAGAGGACGTCGCCGGAGTGTGGCTCGGGAGTTTCAGACGAAGTCTCAGTTTCGAGCGAGTTCGACTTCCCATCTCCGCGAGCAGTTCCGACGCCGTCCGTGCTTCCGGTCGACGAATTCGCGTCGGAGTCTGCCGGTCGCGGCTCGCCTGTAAAGACCTGCCCGCTGCCGGCCACGATGCCAACACCGAGGAAAACGATCAGCGTGGCCCATGCCCAGCGGTGTGAGCACTGTGTTTCGATCGGCCGTTCGCGTTTTACCAGCAGCAGCACACGCTGGTAGAGCTCAGAGCGACGGCCGCGCATTCCGAGTCCGGCAGCGAGCACCGGTTGTCGCCGAACCGTCGCCTGTTTCGTCAGAAACTCGGCGTAGTCGATGCGACAACCCGGTTGATCGGCCGCGCGGGCATCAGCGAGAAAATCCTGGCACAGTCGCACCTGTCGCCGCAGCCACCACGCGGCCGGGTGAAACAGAAACGCCGCTCGTAGAAGATTAGCCAGCGACCACAGCCACCAGTCGCCACGTTCGATGTGCGACCACTCGTGAGCGATTGCGAATCGCAGTTCCTGCTGGCTTCCGTTTTCCGCGAGCGATTCCGGCAGCATGATGACTCGCCCGTAGGCTCGACACGCGATCGGCTGTCGAACCCGGTGACTGACGACGAGTCGGACGCTGTCGCTGGCCTCGCCGGCCAATTCTCGCAGCAAAGCCTGCGCGACGTCGTCCGCCGGTCGAGCCGAACGGATGATTCGAATCAGCAGGAACACGCCAGTCGCCCACCAGAGAACAAGAGCAGCGACGCTCACCACGTAGCCCGTTGCGAAAACCTGCATCAGTTTCGGAAGAAAATCCCGCGACAGGGTCGGAAGCGAAAACTGACTGACAACCGCACCGGCCGGTCCAGCGACGTTGCCGGTGGCTCGTCGGAAAGAAGTCCCCGGCTCAGGTTCGCTGACGTAGGCGATTTGCGAGCCGGCACCCGCGACGGGCTTCGTTAAAGAAGGCGTGTCTGCGAATTCGGGAGCAGCGTCGGCCGCGACTCCGCGGATCGACCGGGCATCCGCACCGGGCTGACTGTCCGGAATCGCGACGATTGTCTGCACGGCTTTCTGCTGAGCCGACGTCAGCAGCGACCAACGAGGAATTCCCGGCATCGCCGACATGCCAACTGCCACGACCGTTGCCAGGAGCGTCACACCCGTCAGCCGCAATCGGTAAACAGGCTCACGAACCAGCAGGCTCAGCACGCCGCCTACGAGCAAGACCAGTGACCCACCAATCAGACCGTTGATCAGCAGTAAAGCCGTTGAGTTTTCCAGCATCTCGCTGTGCCTTCTTGCGGGAAATCTATCTCATCCTCTTAATTCACACTGTCCAGCGGTCTCACGACTTTTCACGGGGCGGTGTTGCAGACCCGGCCGACTTCGATTCCCGAGCGTCTTTGATAATCCGCTCCAATTCCTCCAGTTCGTTGCCGGACACCTGGTTCGTCTGCAGCAGACTGAGCACGGCCTCATCGACCGCTCCGTCGAAGACCTGCGAAACAAACCGCGCGACTTCTTTCTCGCGAGAATACGTCGCCCGATAGCGAAACGTGCGGCCGTCACGGCGGTGCTTGACGAGGCCCTTGTCATCCATAATCCGCATCAGCGTCTGCACAGTATTAAATGCCAGCTCGCCATCCGGGCAAAGCTTCTGGTGGACCTCGCGGACGCTGGACTCGCCCAGCTCCCAAAGGACTTTGAGGATTTGCAGCTCACGGCCGCTGGGTGAGGACACGATGAGTCTCCCAGTCAGATTCCCGAGGGCCGGCGCCGATGCGTGAAACAACCCTCCACGGAACACCTAAGACATTAAGTGAGACTACTCTCGGCGGATTCGGTCGTCAACAGCCGATCTCCATTCACCGTTGGCGGCACTGTCGCCTCAGTCGGAGAAACCGGCACAGACATCATTTCGGACCAAGTGCTCCTGGAGTTCCGTGATGAGCAGAATTCAACCGCATTCTGAGCGGGTTCCCCGGTCGAGTGACGCTTCGCGGGGCAGGATTGGAAGACTGATTCGAATCCCCGCAACTCTTCGGGACGGCTGACATGATGACTTACTCCAAATCCGCCAGAACATTCGGTCCACTTTTGTGCCTGTTCAGCCTCGCTCTCTCGTTGAGTTTGACTGGCTGCGGAGCGGATTCTGCGACGCCGCTGGATGCCTCAGTGGACGAAAATCCTGAGGCAACGGCGGCGGAGAAGAAACCCGAGGCGAAGCCTCAGGAAGTGAAGCCGGCAGAAACTCCGAAGGTCACAGAACAGACTCAGTCGATCCGTCCGCTCGAGGAGCTGACGAATGCGATCGAAGTGGCTTTGACTGATTCCGCTTCGACGAGCCTGTCCGATCGGAATCGAGATTCCGTTGCCCGAGTCGCCTCGTTGCGCAGGCAGATCAATCTGGGAATCGAAGCGGCCACCGATCTGATCAATCACTACCCGGATGATCAAGAGGCCGTTGCGAATGCGTGGCGAGCCAGACTGACTCTGCTTTATCGAGGAGCTCGCGAGGAGCTGGACGGGTTTGCGGAGCAGCTCGACGAAGCGGCCGCGGAAGTCGCCGCGTCGCCGCATCAGGAGGCAGCCGAGTACGGCAGCGGTCTGGCCTTTGGCGTACAGCATCTGCATTCGGGCAAGCCGGTCCACGAAGTGGTGGCCGAGCTGACTCGCCATACAAAAACGTTCCCCAACGGAAAGAGCTCTGCTCGATTGTTTCTTGCCTACGCAAAAGAACTCGTCGAGAAGAATCAGAAAGCGGACGCAAGCTCCGTCTGCCAGGTCGCTTTGTGGCAGCTGCATGACCACCCGGAACTTGTCCACATTCGACGTTACATCGACCAGATGGAAAAGGGTGAGATTCGACGGGTCGCAACGCGGAAGCGGGACATCATCCAGAAGATCATCGAGAACCAGGTCGCCCAGATAAAAAACAGCCTGCCGCTGCAGATCGACGAGCTCACGATCCTTTTCGAAATCGAGGCCGAATACCGTCTGGTCATCTACAAATACAGTGTCGCGCTGGACCTGACTGAATTTCGCTCTGAACAGCGAAAGATTGAAGAAGAGGTCAGCCGAAAGGCCCGCAGTACGGCCGTGTCGAAAGAAATGCTCGATAAGGGAATTCGTCTGAAGTACATGTACTTCGGCAAGGATGGCACGCCGTACCACAACTTCATCGTGCAGAAACTGTAACCGAGCGGCCGCTCTTCTACTCCGGCTTCACCAGATTGAGCTGCGCAGGAGAACCCTCGACGTCTTTCAGCTCGACACGCAGCGGCTCTGCCCGGTCGTTGACGGAAACTCCGATCGTGACGCGATGGCGGCCGACTTCCGGCTCGAGCCGCGTCGTCTCAGCCGATTCCAGCGGAGTTCCGTCGAGCCACACAGTCAGCCCCGTGGTCAAACCAAGCTGCAGGTCCACCGGGCCGGCAGTCGTCACGTCAAAATCAAACCGTACGACGACCATCGGCTCTGGCTTAAACGCTCCATGAAATGGCAGTGCCGGAAGTCCCTTTGTCGGCAGCGTTCCGTCGACGCGGCTGTAGGCCGCTTTCCAGGAGAACACTGGATCGTTCTGCGCAATCGACGCGAGGCGCGTCCGCCTTACTCGAAATTCTGCATCCGGAGTCGGGATGAGCGTCTGCCAGCTTCGCACCAGTCGATCGCGGCTCACCTGGAACTGGCCGACCTTGCCGAGCTCGGACAGAAACCGCACGAGGTCGACGACTTCACTTGTCGTCAGGCGATCGATCAGGCCCGTCGGCATCAGCGAGGCACCGTTGATCTGCTCATCAATCTGAGCCAGTGGCACGGCGAATTCCTGATCCTCGTTGTTTCTCAGGATGAGGTCCGTGTCTGTCTGGCGGACTTTAATACCAGAAAACGATTTCCCTTTGTCCGTCACGACGACGAGCGTCTGGTAGCCCTCTTTGAGTTTCTTGTTCGGCAGCAGAATGGACTCGATGAGGTAATCGACCTGCGCGCTGCCGCCGATGCTTGTCAGGTCCGGCCCGACTTTGCCACCGGCACCGGCGATCGCGTGGCACTTCAGACAGGCCTGTGTCTCGCGACGGAACACCTCTTCGCCGCGCGACGCATTTCCTCGATCGGCGACCGCCAGGACAAGGCTCTGCATTTCTTCCGGCGTGATGCTCTGCCGACTCGCCTGGATTCCTCCCGCAGTCGTTACCGCCGCTTTCAGCCCGTCGAGTTTTCGGCCAGACGACTCGATCGCCCGCAGCGCGAGCCGCGCGACGTCGGTTTCAATTCTGCTGCCGATGATCGATGCGGCAAGCACCTTCTCGCCGTCTTTTTTTGTCAGCAGCGATGAGACAAGTGCGGACGGATCGTCATCCGGTCCGGCCGTCGTCAGCAGCATTTTTGCGGCCGCTCCGGCTCCGGGCAGATCGACATCGGCAAGCGTGATCACCGCGGCCTGACGGACGTCAAACGAATCCCCCCTGGCCGCCAGATCGGTCAGAGTCGCTCTGGCTTCGACGTTTCCGAATCCGGACAGGCCGCGCATCGCGGCGGCCCGAATGGCCAGCGGACTTTTCTCGTCCGTCGCGGTCGTCTGGAGCAGCACGAGCGCTTCTGGCAAACGCCAGTAGCCAACCAGTTCGGCAGCAATCGTTCGTACGGGATCCGGCTGAGTCTCGCTCAACAATGTGAGACCTCGTGACGCTCCTTCCGCGACGGCACGCCTTTGCCGGGCGGCGTTGAGCAGTACTTGCAACACTTCCAGACGAAGATCGACATCCAGCTTCCCTTCAATCGCCGCATTGAGGAACCCGCCCAAGTCGTCAGGTGATCCCTGGGAAGCAACAAGACTGGCCGCCGAACGCAGCCGCTCGACCGAGATGTTTCCCTGCTGAACGAGAGAGACGATTTGCGGAATCACATCGCGCGAACCGACGGCCATCAAGGCGAACGTCAGGTGGTCCGGTTTTTCGAAGACGCTCTTTGCCGGTTTCTCCGAGGCGGCCGGCATCCAGCGATCCTGGTTCTCCCAGGCACTCAGCCAGAGTGCGTAGTCTAGAAAACGATCCTGCGGATGATCGAGGGCCAGCATCGACGTCGGGATCAGGTTCTCTTCGCGAATGCTGGCGGCAACTCGAACGGCTTCCAGTCGGACCCGCGGATTGGGATCGTTGGCAGCCACTTTCAAGCGTGAGGCCACGTTTGGCACGGAGTCCTGCCAGTGCTGCAGTACCCGCACGCCGGCTGCGCGAATCTCAGGCTGCTCTGACTTCAGCAGCACCGCGAGCAGTTTCGGCTGCGGAACATCGATCGACTGCGCGACCCACAGTTTCTCGAGCCGCTCCTGATCCTCGACCGACGAATCGTCGAGGCTGGCGGCGATCCACTTTGTGAGTTCCGGCAGGACAGCTTCTCGGCCTCGCTCTTTGATCACGCGCCGCGCCTGGCGACGGGTCCATTCTTCGGGTGAGTTGAGCTGCTCAAACAGTTTTTCAATAGTCGCGCCGACGAGGTTCGGTCGCTCGACGAGCTTTCGATCTTTGAAGGTCACTCGCCAGATTCGACCGTGTGTGTGGTCGCGGCGCGGGTCGCGGAAATCGACCTCCCCGTGCTGGATGATCGGGTTGTACCAGTCGGCGATGTAGATCGCTCCGTCCGGTCCCATAGCGACGTCGATCGGTCGAAAGGATCCGTGGCTGGTCTTGATGACCTCTTCCTGCTCCCGCGCGGCGTAGCCAGCTCCGTCGTCGCTCATGTCGAACCGGACCACGCGATGACCTCGAAAATCGTTCGTGATCAGGTCGCCCTGCCAGTCGTCCGGCAGGTGCCGGCCGCTGACGATTTCCAGGCCGCAGTACTTCGGACTGCCCGGATTGAGTCCGTGAAAAATCTTCGGCACGTCGCGAGCCGTCGGGTAAGCCGCGCCGGGAATGACATAATTGATGCCCTCGCCGCCGGCTCCGTCTGTCGCGAACGACTGGCCGAAGCGGTCAATCTGGTGACCCCAGGAATTGACCCAGCCTCGCGCGAACACGTTGAGCTGCATCGATTCCGGCCGGAACTGCCAGATCCCGCCCGCGTTCAGCCGACGGACTCCCCACGGCGTTTCGATGTGAGTGTGGATGTAAATTGACTGGTTGAAGTAGAGCATCCCGTCCGGACCCCAGCGGAGCGTGTGCAGGATGTGGTGCGTGTCCTCGGTGCCGAAGCCGGACAGCACGACTCGTTCTTTGTCCGCCTTGCCGTCGCCGTCCGTGTCGGCAAAGTGGAGCAGCTCCGTACTGTTCGCGACGTAGCAGCCACCGTCTCCCGGCACGATGGCCGTCGGGATGAGCAGGCCTTCAGCGAAGATCTTTGTGGAGTCCGCTCTGCCATCGCCGTCTTTGTCCTCGACGATGAGCACCCGATCGGTCGCTTTTTCACCCGGCTTGATGTGAGGGTAGACCTCAGAACTGGCGATCCAGAGTCGGCCCTGCGGATCGAAGTTCATCTGAATCGGCTTGGCGATCACCGGGTCCGACGCGAACAGATTCACCTCGACTCCGTCTGGAACGATGAACGACTTGCGTTCGATTTCCGGGTCCGTATCGGGAATGACGGTGAGGTTTCGCTGCCCGAAAGAGGACTCGCAAAGCAGCGCGAGCAGACAGGCAGTCGAGAGAAATCGCATTCCGTTTTTCGTCGACAAAGACACAGAAGACTCCTTCACAGTGGACCGGGCAGACAGATGCCGGGCAGAAGTTTATCGCACGACCATCGCGTTTACGACGACGACCAGGGCGTTCCGAATTCGGGAAACAATGTGATGCCACCGTCGACGAACAGCGTCTGGCCGGTGATGTATGAGGCATCGTCAGAACAAAGGAATGCTGTGACTGCAGCCATTTCTTCCGACGTGCCGGAACGGCCCATCGGGATGTGGCTTTCGACGATGGCTCGCTTTTCCGGATTGTCGATCCAGGCTTCGTTCATCGGCGTGACAGTGGCTCCCGGTCCGAGACCGTTGACCCGGATTCCGAACGGAGCGTACTCCAGCGCGAGAGTCCGCGTCAGATTCCTCATCCCGCCTTTGCTGGCCGAGTAACCTGCGAAGCCAGGCTTCGGAATGATTTCGTGAACGCTGGACACGTTGATCACGACGCCGGGTTTTTCTTCCGCACGCATGTGAGCGATGGCTCGTTGAGCACACAGAAACGCGCCCGTCAGGTTCGTCGCGATGACGCTGGCGAAATCGCTCAGCGGAATCTCGTGCGAGTTTCCCTGGATCTGAAAACCGGCATTATTGATGAGGATGTCGACTCCCCCGAGTTCCGCGAACACAGTTTCGAACATCCGGTCGATGTCGGCTTCGACCGCGACGTCAGCCTGAACGACGACCGATTTGACGGCCGCGGCGGTTGCCTCGATGCGGCGCTGCGTCTCCAAAGCCCCCGCCTCGCCCCGGCAGTAATTAATCGCGACGCTGGCTCCCTCTTCGGCGAACCGGACGGCGATCGCCTGCCCGATCCCGGAGCTTGCTCCCGTCACGAGGACGTTTTTTCCTTGAAGACCTCTCACGAAACTCTTCTCCCTCGGAAATCACTCTGCGAAAATTTCGACGAAGCATAGCCACTGAACGCGCCGCATGGGACGATGGGAGCTCATCGACATTTCCGAAAAGCCGTGGGTTCCGGAAGAAGCGAAAGCAGCCATGAGTGATCGAGTTTCCTGGCAGTGCCCCGAGTGCGGTCGCAGCTTCCGCATTCCGGCGTCGAAACCTCGCCCGGCCTGGTGCCCGGAGTGCGCCGCCGCGATGGAAACTGGCGAGGATGACATCGACTTCGACGTGCCCGCACCGGCCCGCAAACCAAAATTCAATCCGTCTGTCACCGTCAAAAAGGCAAACGACCCCAGGCCGAGTGAGCCAGCGAAAAAGTCGAGCAAAAAGACGGGCGATCCGTCTCGGGGAACGCCGGTTCCGTCGCCCTTCGGTTCCTCTTCGTCAGCTGTGCCTCTTTCAGCGATCGCGGACGACGATCACGACGCGAAGCAGCAGCAGATTCTGGACGAGCTCGCGAAGATCAGTCAGACGATGAAGTTTTTCCGACGGCTGGTCTGGGGCATGGCCATCGCGATGATTCTCAACGTCGTCCTGATGGGAGTCGGCATGGTTTACTCGATGAGCATGCTGGGGTCGGTCGGCAGCCTGCTGCAGCCTGCGGCCGGTGGCGAAGGCGGCAACCTCGGCGGCGCTAACGTCGACCCGAACAAGATCAACATGGAGGGACTTCCGCCGAAACTTCAGAACGATTTGAAGGCGATTCAGGAATACAACCGCACGGTCAACGAGCTTTTGCAGGAAGGCCAGTAGTCCTTTGGAGCGAAGTCAAGATTGTGGGAGGGCGAGGCTCCAGCTGAGGCGCAGAAACGCAGATCGTTTTTCTTGCGTGCTTGCGGCTCAGCAGGAGCTTCGCCTCCCTTCATGCTCGTTTGGGGATGAGCGGCGACACTGATCGTGCAATCCGTCGTGCCTCACAGAACACATCCGATGAAGGTCTTTCTCATGCGAATTGCCGTGACGACGACCCTGCTGGCTTTAGCCTCACAGCTCACGTTCTGTTCTGACTGGCCGCAGTTCCGCGGGCCGGACGGACAGGGACTCGCACTGGATGCGCAGATTCCTGTGAAGTGGGACGAGCCGGACAGCGTTCGGTGGTCGACCGACATCCCGGGGACAGGCTGGTCCTCGCCCGTCGTTCAAGGAGACCGGATCTGGGTCACGAGCGCCGTCGAGACGAAGCCGACTGACGAGCAGATTGCGAAACAGCAGAAGGAGTCGCGATTGACTCCGGATCTTTTCAAGCGAAGGCAGGTGGCCGGCAACGTCTCGCTGCGAGTCCTTTGCCTGGACCGGAACTCCGGGCGGATCATCCGGGACACTGAGTTTGCCAGCGTCGAGTCTCCGGAAGCGATCCACGTGGGCAATACCTACGCCTCGCCCACGCCCGTGATTGAGGGCGACCGGCTCTACGTCCACTTTGGAACTCACGGAACGGCCTGCCTGAATGCGGAGACTCATCAGGTCATCTGGCAGCGGGTGATCCCGGTTTTCTACAGCGTCGGCGTCGGCAGCTCGCCGGTGATTTATGGAGATCTGCTGGTTCTGGTCTGCGACGGAATCGACAAGCAGTTCGTCACCGCCCTCGACAAGAAATCCGGCAAGGACGTCTGGAAAACGGACCGGCCGCCGATCCGTGCCGAGGACGGCCAGCTTCGAAAAGCATACTCCACGCCGCTGCTCATCCAGCATGACAAAACCGATCAGCTTGTGATTCCGGGAGCTCAGTGGATCGTTTCGTACGAGCCGCTGACCGGGAAGGAAATCTGGCGAGTCGATCACGGCGACGGATTTTCGAACGTACCTCGACCGGTTTTCGGAGACGGCACGGTTTATGTCTGCACCGGGTACGGCGTGCCGGAACTGTGGGCGATTCGAGTCGACGGTCGCGGCGATGTCACGAAGACTCACGTCACCTGGAAAGTCGAGCGACAGATCCCGAAGAACCCGTCACCGCTACTGATCGACAATCTGCTGTTCGCGGTGAGCGACAACGGAATTGTCAGCTGCTTTGACGCTCGCACCGGGGAAACCCACTGGCAGAAGCGCATCGGCGGAAATTTTTCGGCGTCGCCGATTCTCGCCAGCGGGCACGTTTTCTTTTTCAGCCACGAAGGCGACGTGACCACGTTTCGGGCTTCCGCGGAAATGTCCGACCCGGTGACGAGCCACATCGACGGGCAACTGATGGCCTCGCCGGCCGTCCTGGGTTCGTCGGTGGTTCTGCGATCCCGCACGAAGCTTTACTGCATCAAGTGAGTGGGTATCAAATACTTTCCGGATTTCAGCCGCGGAGCGGCGACAGCAGATAGCCAATGGTGTTCGGCACGGTTCTTGCCTGACGATGCGATACGCAGTTTCTATGACACAGAGTTGTTTAACGTTGAGCCGAACAGTTTTGGCAGATAGCCCCTGGCGTGCGCCGGCTGATGTCGCTCCGCTAACAGCCCGTTGAAAAAGGGGTCTGACCCTTTGGAGGGCGTCGAAAAACAAGGGGGAAACGGGACGCCCGGAGAGGGTCAGACCCCTTTTTCAACGGGCTGCTAAGGGACGGCAGCGGATTCGCGACTTTGCGTCAGGCTCAAACAGGAAGGCCACTCGATGAAGGAACTGGAAATTGCCAGGAAGGCGGCGGCCGCGGGGGGAGCGATTCTCGCCGGTTATTTTCGAAAGGGCATCGCCATGCGGTTGAAGCAGGCGTGCGATCTCGTATCGGACGCCGATGTGGAATCTGAAAAAGCCATCCTGGCGATTATCCACGAGGCGTTTCCCAACGACGCGGTTCTGGGTGAGGAAGAAGCGAAAGGGGATGTCAGCGCCGAACGGTTGTGGATTGTCGACCCGCTCGACGGGACGACGAATTTCGCTCACGACCTGCCTCACTTTGCGGTCTCGATCGGTTTTTATGAGAACGGTCAGGCCGTCTGCGGTGTGATTTTTAATCCGGCTCGCGATGACTGGTTTCATGCTGTGCGTGGCGAAGGAGCGTTTCACAACGGCGAGCGGGTTTCCGTTGCGGACCATTCCCGCCTCGATCAGACGCTTGTCGGGTGCGGTTTTTACTATGACCGCGGGGCGATGATGGAGGCGACTCTGGCTTCGATCCGCGAGCTCTTCGGCCAGCAGATTCACGGCATCCGACGATTCGGGACAGCGTCGCTCGACCTCGCTCAGGTCGGGTGCGGACAGTTTGGAGCGTTCTTTGAATACGAGTTGTCGCCGTGGGATTTCGCCGCGGGACGGCTCTTTGTCGAGGAAGCGGGCGGCCGCGTGACGACGTGTCTGGGTGAGGCTCTTCCGGTCGCAAAGACGAGCGTGCTGGCCTCGAACGGGCTGCTGCACGAAGCCGCATTGCAGATCGTCGCCGCGAATCACCCGTTGTGACTCGCGGGAAATTGGCGTTTCACCGAGTGAGCAGGCGGAGTTCCGCGGCGCTCGCGGCGGTCCGAGGCTTCTGATAACTTTCAGGGCTTGCCTGGCGGGATCGCGACTCGCCAGGAATGACACTTCACAGACGCTTTTGAGGCTCCCACATGGCTGTTGCAGGCAGTGCCGATGACAGGCGGAAACTGGCCGCTCAATGCTGGCGGACCGGAAACGATGCCATGCAGAGTGAGAACTGGGATTACTCCATCCAGATGTTTTCTCAGTGTGTGAAGATTGAGCCGGACAACGTCCTCTTCCGCCAGGCGCTGCGCGGCGTCGAGACGAAGAAGTACGGCAACAATAAAACGGGCGCCAAGATGAGCGGCATGAAGCTCATGGGCCCGCGCGGGCGGATCAAGAAGGGCCGCATGTCAAAGAACTGGGACGCGGTTGATAAGGCGGCAGAAGACGGCCTCGCGATTAACCCGTGGGATGCTCAGTTGAATGCCGACGTGGGTGACGCCGCGCGGAATCAGGATCACGCGGCCGTCGCCGAATTCGCCTATCAGAAAGCTGTCGAGTGCGATCCACAGAACAAAGAATATCTGCGAGTTCTTGCTGAGCTCTATGAAGACCGGGGCGAATACAAACTGGCAACAGGCGTGTGGGAAAAAATCTTCCGAATCGACCCGATGGATGGCGAGGCCCGGACGAGGGCTCAGCAGGCGGCGACGAAGCAGGTGATCGATCGAGGTGGCTACGAAGGAGCCGACTCAACAAAGGGAGTCATGGCCGATCACGAAGTTGCAAAGCGACTCAAAATTCAGACCGGGGGCCAGGTGGACGGGCCAGGTCAGTCCGAGGAAGCGGACCTGCAGCGTGCCATTCGGAAGGAGCCGGACGCCCCCGAAGGTTACATGAAGCTCGCCGAGTTCTACCGCCGGAACAAGCGGCTCGATGAAGCCCGGCAGATGCTCGAAAAGTCCGTGGAGATTACCGGAGGCGATGCCAGTCTTCGCGAGCTCGTTGAGGACGTTGAGCTGGAGATTCTCGACCAGAACCTTCGGCTGGCTCGCGAGAAAGCTGGTGACGACGAAGCTGCAAAGGAGAAGATCAAAGAGCTGGATCGAGAGTTCCTGCTTCGAGAAACAGAAGTTCTGCGAGGCCGTGTCGACCGCTACTCCAGCGATCTGAAGCTGAAGTTCCGGCTCGCAGAATGCTTCATGCGTGACAAAAAATACTCGTCGGCCATCCCGCTGCTCCAGCAGTCAACTCAGGACAACCGGCTGGAAGTGAAGGCTCTGACGAATCTCGGCATGTGTTTTATCAGGGAGAAAAAACACGCGCTGGCTCGGCGGCAACTGGAAAAGGCGGTCCCGAGACTCAACGCACACGAGCAGGCCGAAAGCTTCAAAGAGGTGCATTACTGGCTGGGGCGGTTGTGCGAAGCGGCAAGCGATCACGAATCGGCGGAGAATCACTACGGCGAAGTTCTGGCCGTTGATTACGAATACCGCGACTGCCTCAAACGGCTGGAAGAAATGCAGGGCGGCGAGTAGCTCGCGGCCGCTGGCCTGCACCGATCAGGTACGAGATTCGATTTTTGAGGAGCCCCACGGGGCACCACTTGCCAGCTCAGCTCATCGCATCGATTCGTTTTAACATGCTAAGCCTCACCGTCGAAAACTACCTGAAGGCGATCCTTCAACTGGAGCTGCGCGACGGAACTCCGTCTGTCGCCACCGGCCAGTTGGCAACAAGGCTCGGTGTCTCGCCGGGCTCAGTGACCAGCATGTTGAAAACGCTTTCCGATTCCGGGCTGGCCGATTACCGGCCGTACGAAGGCGTGACCTTAAACGAGTCCGGGCGACTGCTCGCGTTGCGAATGTTGAGACGGCATCGGCTGATCGAGCAGTTTCTTGTCGAGACGCTCAATCTGTCGTGGGATCAGGTCCACGAAGAGGCGGAAAACATGGAGCACGCGGTCAGCGACGTGCTCATCGATCGGATCGACGAGTACCTTGGCCATCCGGAAGTGGACCCGCACGGCGACCCGATCCCCGCGGCGGACGGTCGATTGCGAGGCTCGAAGCCGTCGTCGTCGCCGCTGAGCAGTTGCGATACGGGACGGCGGGTCCGAGTGTCGCGCGTCATGAATCAGCACCCGGACTTTCTGCGCTACCTGTCCGAAGAGGGGCTTGAGGTCGGGACCGTCGCCACCGTGACGTCCAACAGCCGCGAAGCCGGCATCATCGAACTCACGATGGACGAGCGTCGAATTTCCATCGGCAGTCAGGCAGCCACGGATCTGCTCGTCGTTCCTGTGGAAGCCGGTCCGGTTGAGGCAGCCCGCGCCGGAACCGGAGCGCAGTCGTGAGCAAATCCGGAGCGTCTGGCGCGGGCGGGTCGCGAGACGCGAACAATCCCGCCAGCCAGCCACCAGCCGTGCCGGAATTCGGCCCGCTTCTGGGGGTCGACTATGGCGAAAAGCGAATCGGCATCGCCATCTCAAACGAAGAGCAGACAATCTCGCTGCCCCTCGAAAATTACTCGCGCCGCACGCTCGAGCTCGATGCCGAGTGGCTTCGGCAACTGGCCGTCGGATACGGCGTCCGAGGCCTCGTCGTCGGGCTGCCGGTCCACCAGAGCGGTGACGAAGGCGGAAAAGCACGCGAGGCGCGGCGGTTCGGCGAGTGGGCTCACACCGTGACCAAACTCCCGGTCAGCTGGTGGGACGAACGGTACTCATCCGCTGCGGCAGACGCGCTGCTCGACCTGCAGGACCTCTCAAAGAAGAAACGCAAAGCGCGTCGCGACAAGCTGGCGGCTCAGGTGTTTCTGCAGAGCTTTCTCGACAGCGACGACCGCACGGCCGCGCCGCTGTCGTTTCGCTGAGTCGATCGCTGGCAATGCCAAACCTGGTCGCCTTCAGTTCGACGCGGGCTGTTCGTCTTCGACTTCGCGAACTTCGGTTTCGCCAAGTCGATATTCCTCTGAGTCGAATCCAGCTCCGCCGGCACAGTACGGACAGGTCGTGCCGTAAATAATGCGGCGGCAGCGACGGCACTCGCGAGGTCCGATGGTCGCCACCTTGAGGGTCACTCTCTTCCAGATGAGGAACAGAAAACCCACGGCCATCGATACGCCCATTGGCCAGGCACCCGTGCCGAAATTCCTGAACAGCAGATAAACGAAAATCCCGCCACACATCGAGTACACAAAAGCGACAACCCATCGCTCGCGGTCGTTTTCGGCGTCGCGTGCCGCCTCGTTGATCGACTCGCCGAATTCGTCACGCAGCAGCTGAAATTTCAGCTCGCTGATGGCCGTGACATTTTCGGCGCCGATTGCGGACAACAGTCTTTGAGTGCTGTCGAGCAACCGGTAGGTGTCATCAAAATTGAAGCCGCGCTGGTGAGCCCACCGATTGCGGAAGGCTCGCAGTTCTGCGACCAGACTCCGCTCAAACAGACCGAGTTTGCTTCGAAACGCCGCGTTCCAGTGATCCCACATGATTGTCAGAAGCGCGTGCGCATCCCACTCGTCCGTGTCATCCGAAAGCTTCGTCACCGTGCGATCGTTGCGGAAACTGTTGCGAGCGGTCTTCAGCCAGTCATCCTTGAACGATACTTTCAGCTGAGCGACCACGTACTCGCGCAATTCCACCGTAAGGGAATCGAGCGTGCCGGTCACGATATCCTGATAGCTGTTCATGAGAAGGCCTGCTTTGCCGGCGACAGAATGGCTGGTTCAATCTGCCGCTTGTGTCAGGTTTGGGATGTCGAACCCTGCTTGAAACATACGTCACGCGGCCACTGCCCGGCGATCACGGTAGGAATTGCGGCAATCCGCAACAAGCAACGGACCGGACGCGGATTCCATAAAATTCCAAACGAAACGGCAGAATTCCGTGTGGACAGGGAATCCATGAGGTTCGGTTTAAATTGCCTGAGACGATGAAAGCGGTTGTCACGATTTGGCACGTGGGAGATAAGCAGATCCCACGAGCGCACTGTCAGGGTTTCCCCTCGTTTGACTGTGGCTCTGCAACTGGTCCGAGTGGCGTCCTGCCATCGAGGTACCGCCAGTTCTTGATGAAAGAGATCAGATCGGCCATCTCCTGCTCAGAGAGATTCTTTTCCTGGCCAACTGGCATCAGTGAGACACCCGTATTTCGCAGCTCGTCGATTTCGCTGCGCAGGATGGTGATCGTCTTTCCCTCCTGCAGCTTCAGCGTCACCGAATTCGCGGTCTCGGCCGAAATGATTCCCGAGTAAACCTTGCCGGCATTCGTGACGAGCGAGTATCCGAAATAGTTGGCATCGACCGCGCGGTTCGGATCGAGAATCGCTTCCAGAAGCTGAGCCGGCGTCTTTGTGCGTGAGTCAGAAATGTCCGGCGCGACGTTGACTCCGAGCTTCCCGATGCGGTGGCAGACCGTGCAGTTTTTCTCAAACAGTTTCTGCCCGTTCTCTGCATCGCCATCCAGCTTGAGCGACGCCTGGTACCGCGCGACGACTTCCCGCCGGTCTTCCGGAGCCGCCTCAACGAATGCTTTCTGCATGGCGGTGTGGCTCTCGCCCTGCAGAATGCGAAGCAGCCTCGTCCGGTGAGCGGGAGTCAGATCGGCGGCTGAGATCCGCTCTTCAATCACTTCCCTGGCGAGAACTTCAGCGGCAGCGGGTGTCGCCATGAACGCGTTTAGAAGCTCGCGCCGCATCGCAGGCCCCGCCTTTGGCCACGCCGCAAGCAGAGTCGCTCCAAGATCGTCCTGCCGCAGCCGCGCGAGCCCACCCAGCGCGGCGCCTCGCAGTTCGGCGTTGGACGATTCGTTGAAGATCCGCTTCAGTGTTGATGCCTGCTCCGGCACTCGCGCTTCGCCGGTCCCGAGTGTCGCGAGCGCCTCCAGCCGCACGTCCTTGCCGAGTGGCTCGCTGACCGCCAGAACGGCCGCCGATTCAAACAGCACACGCATCGAGCCTGCGGTCTCCTGCGGAGGCTGCCCGACAAGATCAACTGGCTGATGCCCGCCCGCCGACACGAGCCCGCGAAACGCCGCCATCTCGAACCTCCGCCGATCCAGTTCGTCACCCTCAACATCCGCCTTCTGAGCCAGCTCAACAGACTGCGCAATGAGCTGCCGAACAGCCGCGACTTCCTCGCCCACCTTGCGAGCTCCGATCACGCGCGCGACCTCACCGACAAGATCGCGCATCCCCGGTCTTCCCCAGGCCTTCACCGATTCAACTCGAACCCAGATCTGCTCAAGGAGTTTTCGTTCGCTGCCGGACACGGAACTCAATACGGCAATCCGGTGAGGCTCACTGGCCGCGTCGCGTAAGGCGATTTCGACGAGTGAATCCAGCGTTGCCTCATCGAGAGTTGCCTCACCAAGCGAAAGGGCAATCTGGTACCGGACGCGCGCAGAGTGATCGATAAGTCGGGTGATCGATGTTCGCAGCTGCTGGTTCTTTCTGAGAAACGGTTCTGAGTGACGAATCGCCGGCACAAGGGACTTTGCCGAACTCTGAATCCAGTTTCGATTCGGCTCGCGGAGTTCGAGAAAGGATCGAAAAGCGGCCAGCAGATGGCCTTCACCCAGAGTGCCTGTGCCTGCCGCAGTTGCGACCAGCGACGCAATTTTTCGCGTGCCAAAGTCGCGGCGGTGAACTCCAAATGCCGGCTCCTTCCCCAGTGTCTGCTCGATCAGCGGTCTCGCCGTTTCGTCATCCTGTTCCTGGATTAACAGGCGTCTGACCGTCTCGGCCTGCCACGGCCTTGAGTGTGTGCCCTCAAACATCGATGCGGCATCCTGCTTCCGAACAGGCTTGACCTGGAAAAGCTGCTGAATGATTTCGGACGGATTCCGCTCACAGATTCTGTAAATCCGGCCGCGATCATTGCCAGAAAGCGTGTCCCTGCGGTCCTTGAGTTCAACCGGAACCCACTGCGGATGCTCAATCACAGCCCGGTACATATCGACAATGTAAAGCGCACCGTCTGGACCGTTCGCGAGATTGACCGGACGAAACCACTCGTCGGGCGACGCGAGAAACTCCACGTTGTCCGGCGGCGGCCGCGACGTGATCAGTGCCGGGCCATAATCTGGATTCGTGAGATGCACGAGGTTGCCCGTCGGGTCACACGTGTAGAACTTCGATAAGAACTCGCTGGGCAGACCGTATCCGTCGTGAAAGGTGACTCCGCACGCGGCCGTAAACTGACCCGCATGCAGGTTGGACGTCGTCCACGCTCGGCTGATCGGGAAGATTTTTGAGTCCGCTCCGGCCGGACCGACGTCGTGCAGAGGTTTCGACACGGCCAGGTGCGGGTTGCGTTTGAGGTAGCGGTCCTCGATGACGACCTGCATGCACGGGTTGCGGTTGCTGCAGATGAAGCGGTTGCCGAACTGATCGAACGTCAGACCGAACTGCCCGGTTCCGGTGATCGCCTCGTACTTTCCGCTGATCGGGTCAAAGCGAAAATCCTTGCCGCTGATGTCGAGCGGTTTAGCGTCTTTGGCCCACTCGGGTTTCACAGCGATGACTTTGCCGCCTCGCAGACCGTTCGCGATGTAGATCCAGTTGTCCGGGCCGAAGGTCGGATGGTTGGCTCGCAGTTGAGGATTGTCCTGCGAGAACCCCGTGAACCAGGTTTCGTGAATGTCCGCTTTGAAGTCGCCGTCGGTGTCCTTGAGCCACGCGACCTCACCGGCCAGCGTCACGATGACTCCGCCTTTCCACGGCTGGATGCCCGTTGCGAACAGCAACTCATCGGCAAAAGTGTGCGCGGTCTCGTAGTGGCCGTCGTTGTCCTGGTCGAAAAGAATTTTGATGCGCGACTTCGGCTTCTCCCCCGCAGCCGGTCCGTTGGGATAGTCGCTCATCTCGACAACCCACAGAGCGAGGTTCTCGTCGAACGCGATCGCGACCGGGTCGATGACCTGCGGCTCGGAGGCGACGAGTTCGACTTTCAACTCCTTCGGGAAGACCATCTGCTTGATGGACTCTGCCGGCGAGAGTGGCCCGGCCAGAGCGGAATCGATTGGGCCAGTCAGGATCACAAAGAGCAGACTGACAGAAAACGCTCGCTGCATTCTGATCTCCTCGTCTGTTTTCTATCAACAGGTCTGACGGACGTAGGCGTCCGTCCTACGGGCAAAACTCAAAACGGAATCCGCAGCCCGTCCCACGCCAGCTCGACGTTTTCCGGCAGACGGGAGTTGGTCGTTTCGATTTCCAGCTTGTGCGAAATATGAGTGAAGTAAGTTCGCTTCGGCTTGACTTTACGGACCACCTCAAGGGCCTGCCCGATGCCGAAGTGAGTCGGATGAGGCTGCTCGCGGAGAGCGTCCAGGATCAGCACGTCCAGGCCCTCGAGTTTCTCCCAGCTCTCGTCAGGAATTCGGCTGACGTCCGTGCAGAACGCGACGTTGCCAATTCGAAATCCGAGCACCGGCAGTCGGCCGTGAAGGAGCCGGATCGGCTGGATTGGCAGGCCGAGCACCTCGAACGGGTCCTCGCCAATCCGATGCAGCTCCCACTGCGGAATGGCTCCGGGGTGAGCTTCCCGCGGCGGCTCGCGGAAGGCGTAGTGGAAGGCCGAGCGGATGTTCTGCTCGGTGAATTCTTCGAGGTAGAGCGGCAACGGCCGGTTCAGCCTGTGGCCAAAAAGTCGTGTATCATCGAGGCCGAAAATGTGGTCGGCGTGACCGTGCGTAAAGAGGACAGCATGGGCGAGCGGAATTCGCTCGCGAACCAGCTGAATCCGCAGCTCCGGAGAAGTGTCGATCAGCAGGACTCCCTCGGGAGCGTAGACGGCGACACCTGTCCGAGTTCGGCGATTACGAGGATTGGGAGAAGTACAGACCTCGCAGTCACAGCCGATCATTGGCACACCGGTGCTGGTTCCGGTGCCGAGAAGCACAAGTTCCCGTCTGGAATCCGCCGGTCGAGTCATTCAGAAAGTCCTTTGAGAGACAGGAGTTGCTGTGCGGAATGTAGCAGGACTCAGAAACAAGCTCGAACGCGCGGCGGCCACTCCGAAACGACTTCCGCTGACTGGCAACCGAATTCTGGAGCCGGTACACTCCCCGCTTCGAATTTACAGCTGAATTTTCACCCACTTTTTCCCGCAAATAATATTGACCCATGCCACACAAAATCGGCCCCAAGAAGTCCTTGCGAAAAAACATCAAACGTCGCCAGCAGAACAGAACCATGCGGTCATCGCTGCGAACTCTGCTGAAGAAGTTTGACGCGTTGCTGGAAGGCGATGCGCCGGTTGAAGAAAAGCAGAAAGCGTACAGCGAAGTCACAAAGAAGCTGGATCAGTCCGCTGCGAAGAATCTAATTCATTCGAACAAGGCTGCCCGTACAAAGAGCCGCCTGGCCGCGAAGCTGAGCAAGGCCACCGCCACCAGCTGAATGGCTGAGGATGGCGTTTAAACTGAAACTCGACTGCCCGCTGAGTCCTCTCAGCGGGCAGTTTTTGTTTTGAGCCGTTTTTAATTTGCTTCACAGCGTTGCTACGATGTGCTGCGTCCCCTGAATGATCCGCCGGTTGGATCGCGTGGCCCTCTGAGCTCAAGGCAGGAAGCAGTCATGACGAATTCCACGTTCTCGCGAAGGCAGTTCATCAAGGCGAGTACCGCGCTCGCTTCAACGCTGGCGGCACCCGGCATCCTTCGAGCTCGCGGGGCCAGCGAAAAACTTCAACTCGCCTTCATCGGGACGGGTGGTCGAGGCGGCGCAAATCTCGGCACGATGACGAAGGACAAGAACGTCCAGGTCGTCGCGCTGTGCGATGTCAATTCGCGAAATCTCGGAGTCGCGGCGGGACGGCACTCATCGGCCCGGACATTTGCCGACTTCAGAAAGCTCTACGAAAAAGTGGACGACATCGACGGTGTCGTTGTCAGCACGACCGAGCACACTCACGCGTTCGCGACGATGCCCGCTCTCAAAGCTGGCAAACACGTTTATTGCGAAAAGCCGCTGACTCATAACGTGCATGAGGCGCGGCTCATCACCCAGGCAGCGGCACAGGCCGGTGTCGTGACTCAAATGGGAACTCAGATTCACGGAATGCCGAACTACCGACGGGTCGTTGAGCTGATCCAGACAGGCGCGATCGGCAAGGTCTCTGAAGTTCACGTGTGGGTCGGTCGCGCGTGGGGACGGCAGAGCCCGCAGGACGCCGCGGCCAACCGCGACATCGTTTCGGTTCAGGAGCGACCGAAAGGGAAATCGACCGCGCCTGATTACGTGGACTGGGACCTGTGGATCGGCCCGGCTCCTTACCGCCCGTACGATGAAGTCTACTTCCCCGGCCCGAAGTGGTATCGATGGTGGGACTTCGGAAACGGCACGATGTCGGACCTGGGCAGCCACTGGATCGACCTGCCGTTCTGGGCACTGAAGCTGGACTCGCCCGTCACGATCGAGGCGTCCGGACCAGAACCGCACCCGGAAATCGCGCCGGCTTCGATGTCAGCGGTTTACGAATACGGAGAACGAGGCGACATGCCTGCGTGCAAACTGACCTGGTATCAGGGATCGCACAAACCGGAGATCTGGAATCAGGGCGGCATCCCGAAGTTTGGCAGCGGCGTCCTCTTTGTGGGCGAGGACGGCATGTTGATTTCCGACTACAACAGGCACATCCTGCTGCCCGAAGACAAGTTCAAAGATTTCAAGCGGCCGGAGCAATTCATCCCGGACTCGCCCGGCCAGCACCAGCAGTGGCTGAACTCGTGCCGCACCGGCGATCCGACAGACAGCCCGTTCAGCTACTCGGGGCCGCTGACTGAGGCCAACCACCTCGGCAACGTCGCGTTTCGAGCCGGGAAGAAACTGGAATGGGACGTGAAAAAGATGACGGCAACAAACTGCCCGGAAGCCGATCAGTTTCTCGGGCGAGAGCCGCGCAAAGGATGGAGCCTTTAGCGTAGGGCCGGTTCCCACCGGCCGATCCAAGAGTCAGGAGGAAGGCCGGTAGGAACCGGCCCTACAAGAAATGTCCAGCCAGCAGTACCTCAAGCCGGAAGTGATCCAGACCGTTTCGCGGCTCGACCTGCGCGCTCGCTTTATCGTCGAGGGACTGCTGAGCGGACTCCACACGAGCCCGTTTCAGGGATTCTCCGTCGAGTTTTCGGAGCATCGCCGCTACTCGCAAGGCGACGATCCGAAGGACATTGACTGGCTCGTCTATGCCAAGACCGATCGGTACTACATCAAGAAGTACCAGGCCGAAACCAACATCACCGGCTACCTGCTGATGGACCTGTCCGAGAGCATGGCCTACACGTATCGGCAGGACCTGACCAAGTTCGACTATTCGATCTGTCTGGCCGCGGCACTCAGTTATCTGATGGTGCATCAGCAGGACCCGGTCGGGCTCGTCACGTTTGATGAGGAGATTCGAAACAGCCTTCCCGCTCGAAGCCGTCGCAGTCAGCTCGCAAACATTCTCGCGCTGCTTTCGCAGTCAAAGCCACGCGGACAGACGGACATCGCGAAGAACCTGCAGCGGGTCGCCTCAATGATCCGGCACCGCAGCCTGATGATGATCTTTTCCGACTTGTTGACCGACTCCGAGCCAGTCATCAGCGCATTGCGGATGCTGCGTCACGCCGGGCACGACATCATTCTGTTTCATGTGCTCGACGAGGCCGAAGTCACGTTCCCGTTCAGCGGGCTTGTCGAGTTGAAAGATCCCGAATCCGGCCAGATTCAGACGATCGACGCGGACGGCATGAGAGCTGACTATGTCGAGACGCTCGAAGAACTTCGCGAGACCTACCGCAAAGAATGTCGAGCCATCGGAGCTGACTACGTGCCTCTCGACACAAGTATGAACTTCGGAAATGCGCTGCTGGAGTACCTCTCCCAGCGGAAAGCGCGGTTCTGATTCCGCAGTCCGCTTCGGAATCCGCCGGCAGGAACCGGCCGTTCGACTTCGAAAGGAAACCACGGTGAGCGAGAGTCCGGTGCCACTTCGATTCGTCACTGAGCAGGAAATGCAGGTTGAGCAACTGCCGTGGGGACCTCACGAGTGGCTCAGTCGGCCGGAACTGACCGAGGCTGACAAGCTGCTTCTGGTCCGTGTCAAGATGCCGGTCGGCGAGGCTCACAAGTTTCATCGACACCCGGAAATGGAAGAGATCATCTACGTCCTGTCCGGCACGGCTGAGCAATGGGTCGACCGCGAAAAACGCATTCTGACCACCGGCCAGATCGCTCACATTCCCAGGGACGTCGTCCACGGAACTTACAACGCCGGAGAGGGCACGCTGGAGTTCCTCGCAATTCTCTCGCCGGCAAAGTGCGAGGGGCCGGTTCTTGTCGATCTGTCTGAAGAAGAACCGTGGAAATCGATGCGCGACCGTTCGAAATGAAGAAGCCTTGAGACCAGTCTGCCCGTGGCCGAACATGGTGGCATGAGTCACGCACCCGCAACGGAATTCGACGAGCAACTCATTCAGGCGGCCCTGCAAACGGCCGAGCCAGTGACCGTCCGACTGTACGGCGTCAAAGAGATCACGTTGCCAGCTTACCTGCTTCTCCTGGCAGCAACCGTGATCGTCGTGTCTGGGCTGGTCGCCGTGTCTGCAGAAGTCGTCTCGCCCAGAACGGCGTTTGGTGAGCGGGCTCAGCGAATCGCCTTGAGCGAACCCGGTACACTGGAGCTGGCCCTTTGGACGCCGCCGCTGCTACTGGTCGGGCTTGCGTTTGAGGTCCTCGAATGTGCAGTCGTCGTCACAGCCTTTCGCCGAAAGTTTCACGAGCGGGATGAGCGGGTCCGGCACCAACTGCTGTCCTTCGGGATGAATTCCGAGCGAGAATCAAACTCGGGAAATTCATAGCGTGGGCGAGTCCGCCGAGTGGTTCATTCCGGCCAGGGACAATTCGTCAAGCAGCGATTTGAGCGTCGCCTGCTCGCGTTGCGGGGTGAGCAGCACGGCGGATTTTCGACTCTGGCTGCGGATTGTCTTGAGAAATTCTCCGTCCTGCTCGCAGCGGAGCAGCAGACGGGTCAGGCCGCGAGTGTCGCCGACCTCGAAGTAGCCTTCGTAGTCTTTGCCGAGCAGGCCGATCGAGCCGGAGATTCGCGTGCTCAACACAGGCACGTCATCGGCGAGGGCTTCGGAGATCACATTCGCACCGCCCTCGAGTTTCGACGACAGCACGAGCAGCCGACTGCGAGCGACGAGGCGGCGAGCTCGCGAATACGGAACGTCGCCCGTCCAGCGGTAGCGCGGGTTGCGAATCAGCTCTTTCGTCGCTCGCTGTTTCATCGAGTCAGTCAGAGCGGCTCCGATCTGCGTGATTCGGATCCGCGATTCGGCCGGCAGTTTCCGCGCGGCGAGAGCGGCTCGGAACGGGTCCTTCACGGGACGAAGATGTCCGCAGACACTGATTTCGAAAACGCTCTTCAGCGGGCGAGGCCGAGCTGGCAATGGGATCGCCGATTGAAAGATCACTCGGGCTTTCTGTCGGAGCTGCGGTGGCAGCTCCTGCAGGCCCTCGGGTTGCAGCAGCACCAGGCGGTCTGCGAGTTCGAGAGACTGGTGAGCCGCGCGGCTGGTGCGGATGTCGCCGTAAAGATCGGTCCCGGTCAGAACGACGACAATCGGTCGGTCCGAATTCGACCGTCGAAACTGCGCGACGTCGTCAGCACTTTTTCGCGCGTGCAGCGCGATCAGCAGGTCGCATCGCTCGCCCCGAAACTCTTCCTGAATGACAACCTGGTGCCCAAGCGAGCGCAGCATGCGGGCCCAGCGGGACGCGGTAATTCGGTTCCCCTTTCGGGATCCGGGCGGAGCGGGGGTGACAATGACGATTCGAGACACGTTGGACACCGTGGCACGGGCTTCCAGCACGGGTCAGCTGCCCGTTAAAAAAAGTCGAATTAATTTCGCGGAGCGGCGCGAGCCGTGCCGCTACTTTTTCAGAGGGCAGTCAGAGTCGAACATGGGCAGGATGCCAATAGTGTTCTGCACGGTTCTTGCCTGACGATGCGCTACGCAGTTTGATGACACAGAGTCGTTTAACGTTGAGCCGCAGGCGAAAATTGCGGCATCGCGGCGCTGTGGAAACAAATCCGAGGGTGGCGGCGATGTCGCGGTGGTTAATCGCGAGCTCCGCCACCGAAGTTCTCGCCTGCGGCTCAACGTTAAACGACCGACGCAGAGGGTTAAACGACCGACGCAGAGGCCGTGCCGAACAGTTTTGGCAGGATGCCCATGCTACAAGGAATTCTGCGAAAGCACGGTCACACTTCAGCCGATCGGGCACGGTCGCTGGCGCGGTTTGGCAGAGCGTAATGAGCCGGCAGGAACGCGTCGAGGACGGTGATCTCTCCGTCGGGCACAACCTGGACTGGCTCGCAGACGGCCGGTACGAGGATCGACTGTCCCTTCGACAGGGCGAATGACTCTTCGCCGCACACCAGATGACCAGCTCCGTCAAGCACCATCAACGCGTGAAAACAATCCCGCGTCACGGGGGCAAAGGGTGCGGCTCCGCGATGGCGGTGCAGAGTGAAGTACGGGCACTGAATCAGCTCGACGGTTTCGTACGAACTGTCGAAGTCTTCGCGGAACTCGACAATTGGTCGCGGCGTCACCGGCGAGATCGGGCCTCGCGTGAAGTCGATGCACTTGAGCGATTCGGTGAGGTGGATTTCTCGTGGCTCCCCATCGGCGTCGACTCGGCCCCAGTCGTAAAGCCGAAACGTGATATTGCTCATCTGTTGAACTTCGGCAAGCAGGATCCCCTCGCCGATCGCGTGTACGGTGCCGGACGGAACGAGGATGCAGTCGCCGGGCCGTGCCGGAATTGTGTGGAGACATTCCTCGATCGTGCCGTCGGCGAGGTGTTCCTGAAGCTGGACCGGAGTCGTGCCTGCTTTGAGACCCGCGTAAATCACCGCACCGGGTTCGGCGTCGATGACAACCCACGACTCCGTCTTGCCATTCTCGCCGGGAGAAAACAGCTCAGCCAGCGAGTCGTCCGGGTGAACCTGGACCGACAGTCGATCGGACGCGTCGAGAAATTTCACGAGCAGCGGAAACTGTCCGAGCCCCGCGTGACGGCCGAAGAGCTCTTTGTTGAAATCGGCAACGACCTCGCCCAGGGCTTTGCCGTCGAACGGGCCGCCGTCGACGACGCTCTGATCGACGCCATAGTCAGAAAACTCCCAGCTCTCCGCGTAGTCACCTTCCGAACCGATCGGCTTCTGAAGAACCGATCCCAGCCGGGACCCTCCCCAGCGAATCCGTTTAAGCAGCGGTCGAAAACGAAGCGGTGTCATGTCACTTTCCGATCGGTAGAGCATGGCCTTCACGATGAGGATACCTGCGGACGAAGCCGTCTGAACCTCAAATAGCTCACCGAAGAACAAGTGTGCGGAATACCTGCCGCTCAGGAAAGACCGAGTCGCAATGACGTACCGGACGATCGGATTCTGGCGATTCTGCGAGCTTCACGGCTGAAGAAACGAGGCTTGCGTTATGCGCCGCGTTCAGTTCATTATGCCGAAAATGCGAGGGACATGCAGTTCGAGGCGGCGGGCCAGGCGGCATAATTTCCCCATCGAAAAACAGTTGACTCACAACGGATTTGAAAAATGACACACCAGACTCGCTTGAACTCGTCGCTCCGCCGAAACCTGACCGCCTGCCTGGCCGTGGCGGTTCTGATGATTGGAGCCCGATCGACTCTGGCCGATGTCTTCAGCGGGACGGTCGTTTCGGTCTCTGGCAGCACCGGGCAGATCGTGGTGAAGTCCACGACAAAGGGGATCAACCGGTCCTTTCAGTTGTCCAGATCCGCTCGCATCAGCCTCGATGGGAAGTCGAGCTTTCTCAGCAGCATTAAGCCGGGCCAGACAGTGTCCGTCTTTGCGACTGGCACAAGCGCGACGCGGCTGATTGTGCGAACTTCCAAAGAAGAATCGACGCCGCCCCCTGGAAAAATCGGAACCGCCGGCCCGGGTACGACCAATCCTGAAAAGCCCACGACCACTCCCGACGAGCCCACGACGAAAACACCTCGCCCGTCGCGAACGCCGAGCCGCACAACCACGGCTCCCCCTCGGGACACGTCGACGGAATCCGGACCGGTCACTCTCGGTTGGACTCAGTACCGCGGGCCGAATCGCGACAACAAATCTCTCGATCGAGGCCTGCTGACAAGCTGGGGTCCGACGGGACCTCAGCCGGCGTGGATGGCAACGGAGCTCGGCGTCGGCTACTCGTCGGTCGCGCTGGCTCACGGCAAAGTTTACACGCAAGGCAACATCGGCCAGGACGAGATGATCATCGCCGTTGACGGTGGCACAGGCGAGCGGGCCTGGGCGACACGCAGTGGAAACGGTTTTCGAGAAGGTGCCGGCGACGGGCCACGCGGAACGCCGACGATCGACGGCGACCGACTGTACGCCCTCGGAGCCAACGGCGATCTCGTCTGCCTCGACGCGCAAACCGGCCGCGTCGCCTGGCAGAAAAACATCCTCAGCGAATTCGGCGGCAGTAACATTCAATGGGGTATCAGTGAATCCGTCCTTGTCGATGGCGACAAAGTCATCTGCACGCCGGGTGGAAGTCGAGCCACGATCGTGGCTCTCAACAAGATGACGGGTGCTCCTGTCTGGACGGCGAGCGTGCCGGGAAATCCGTCCGCCGGGTATGCCTCGCCGATCGTGTGCGAGGTCGGCGGAGTGCGACAGTACGTCAACTTCGTGTCAAGCGGAGTGGTCGGCGTGAGAGCTCGCGACGGAGAGGTGATGTGGGGACAGCGCGAGTCGTCGAACGGCACTGCCAACTGCTCATCACAGGTCTTCTTCAATAACACGATCTTTTCCGCGTCCGGCTACGGCACCGGTGGAGCGTTGTTCCGACTGAGCTCGCGTAGCGGCGCGACGAGCTCGCAGCTGGGCTGGCAGACTCGCAGCATGAAGAACCACCACGGCGGAATGGTGGAGGTCGACGGTTTTCTTTACGGCTGCGACGAGCAGGTTCTGACCTGTATCAACCTGCGAACTGGCGACGTCGCCTGGCAATCGCGATCCGTCGGCAAAGGATCGGTCACCTTCGCGGACGGGCACCTCTACGTGAGAAGCGAGCAGGGCCCGGTTGCCCTCGTTGAAGCCAACCCGCAACGCTACGTCGAAAAAGGCCGCTTCGATCAGCCGCAAAGAAGCAACCGCCAGTCCTGGGCTCACCCGGTCGTCGCCGACGGAAAACTCTTTCTGCGGGATCAGGACCGGCTGCTGGTTTACAACTTAAGAGCAGATTGAGGTCAACGGACTCTCGCGTCGTCTCCGCCAGAGTCAAAGGTGCGACAAGTGTGGCTCGTCACTCGGTGACGAGGGCTGCACAACAGACGTCACGCGGAGCCGCGCCACACTTGCCGACTGAAATCACTTCACGACCTCACGCTCTTTCAGCAGATCGAGCATCGCCTTCGCCATGCCGTCGCCGATCAGAAAATACGTTTCGGCATTCGTGTTCCAGTGGTAAGACTGGCCGGACGGTGACTCTTCTTTCGGCCGGTAAAATTCTCTCGTCCCGACAAACGCGACGTTGCCTTTGAATTCGGGACGCTTCGCGACCGCCGCCTGCGCTTTCATGAGAGACAGCGCCCGGGGATGTTTTTCCTCGGGACCGCTCATCCCGGTTTCCGCGATGACAAACGGAAGATTCGCTTCGCCGAGATCCTTCCGGATGTCTCGAATGAAGTTGGAGAGGTTTTCCTCGTACGCGTCGTTGGCGGCCTGGTTGACGCGATCGTTCCAGCCCTGGTGCCAGCCGAGACCCAGCAGTTCGTACCCGCGTCCGTCGTACGCCGGGTAGTGTTCTTTGAGATTGCTCAGCACGTCTTTGGTGTGCTTCACGACGAGTTTGTAGTACTCGCCGGTTTCCCCACCGGAGCTCGGCGGGCGAAAATCTTTCGCGACGCTCTTCCCGCCCCAGGCAAGTTTGATGAGCAGCACCGGCTCCTTAAAGTGCTCTCCCATCACGTGGCCAAACTGAAACTCCGGCCCGATTCGCTCTTCGGTCGCACCGAAGCCTGCGGTCAGTCCACCCTTGCGGTCCAGGTACCAGATCCAGACGTCATCGCGAACAACCCAGTTGCCTTTTACATCGACCGTGTGGGCCAGTTGCTTTTTCGTTTTCGCGTCGCGAGCGATGAACTCCAGCGACCCTTTGCCGCCGTTGCGTTTCTCGTCGGCCTTGATAAAGCCGTGGCCCTGCATGTTTGACTGACCGGCGAGAATGAAGACTTTGAGCTTTCCCTTCGAGTCCTCCGCTTTCGCCTGGCTCGAAAATGACAGCATCAGAATTGCCGTCAGGAGAATCACAAAAGCGGGACGAAGTTTCATTGTGAGGCCTCGTGAGTCGTGGGATCTGCGACGGCAAACGCCGAACGGCAATCACGATAGCCTCTGGAAGATTCAGCGCCGATCCTGACAAGAGGCGAGCCTCCTGCTGTCAAATCGGATTCGCGTTGCAGACGGAATTTCAAGCAGAGCCGAGGAATTCAGATCCGTGTTCACGGCGACCTCTGAGGGAGATGACTTGCCCGCAACAGCGCGGCACGCGGCGGTCGCACTCTCCCGTTTCAGACGCTGCTCTCGCTGTTTAAAGAATCTTGTTTTTCGACCGTTCAAAAAGGACTTTCGTCTGATTGCCGACCGCCGTGATTCCAATCATCGCCGCGAAGATGACCAACGAGAGCATGAAGAGGTACTCGACGGAAGTCGGACCACTTTCGTCTTTGCAGAATCGCACCACGCTTGTAGCGAAGTCTCGCATCGGCCGCCTCCGGGAATCGTTGCTTTTTCGAAACACAATTCCGGTTTGTCAGGATGCCGGGTGCCGAGCGGCAACAATCAACGGCAGCCTGACGGGAATCCCTGATCGGAGCAGCTTTGATGCCAAACTTCGATCACGAAGAGGCAACGACTCCGTAACTCAGGGTCGCGAAGAATCTTTACACAAAGTGTGACGTGCCGCACTTCGCACATCTTCGCGCCTTTGCGTCAGCCGTGACGGTCCGTCAGACTGCCGCCTCGCAGAATTCTCTGCCATTTCGCATCGAGACCGCTTCGCTGAATCAGGAAAGCAAAATGAAATTTGAAGGCAAAAACGCCATCGTCACAGGAGCCTCGAAAGGCATCGGGCGAGCCGTCGCGGTCGAGCTTGGACGCCAGGGAGCCAACGTCTGCATCAACTATTTTTCGAGCGACGTCGGAGCCAGAGAAGCGGCGGCCGAAATCGAATCGTTCGGCCAGAAAGCACTGCTGATGCAGGGCGACGTGTCCGACCAGTCCTTCGTTGAGGGCATGGTCGCCCGCACGGTCGAGGAATTCGGCAGCGTCGACCGCTACGTCTCGAACGCCGTTTACAGCGACCGGGAACGGATGATCGACGCCAACATGGACGGCTTCCGCCGCACGATCGACGTCTCGATGTGGGGCGCCTTCTACGGAGTCCGCGCGTCGGCTCAACAGATGGTCAAGCAGGGCCGGGGAGGAGCCATCACCGTGATCAGCTCACCGCACGCCGTCATCGCGATCCCCACGGCCATGGCCTACAACATGGCCAAAGCGGCCATCGATCACATGTCGCGCACGGCGGCGATTGAGCTCGCCGAACACCGCGTTCGAGTCAACGTGGTCCACCCCGGCTGGATCGACACGCCGGGCGAGCGAAAATTCTTCAGTGAAGACGCGATCGAAGTCGGCGGCCAGAAACTCCCGTGGGGCCGCATGGGCACCCCGGAAGAAATCGCGAAGTGCGTCGCCTTCACCCTGAGCGACGACGCCGACTACATGACCGGCTCGACGATGACCATCGACGGCGGAGTCAGCCTCCCCTGGTGGTCCAACCGCGACTCCGGCGAGATGTAATTCGCCGGAGCCTTCTGAGCGGTTGGAAGCCTTGACCCGTTACGCGGTCACCGGTTCGGCGAAGGTGAGATCGCGGTTTCCGGTGGCGAGGGAGACTCCGCTGGCGGATTCTGTGAGCATTCGGCGCGGATTCGTCAGTCGACAGCCGCAAGCCCTGCGTCAGTCGAGGGATCGTGTGAGTGCTCAGAGAAATTCCGTGAGTGGACACAGTGATGCCGTGAGTGAGCGGAGTGATCTCGTGAGTCACGACAGTGATTCCATGAGTGCCTGAAGTGATTCCGTGAGCCACCACAGGGATCCCGTGGGCGTGCGGAGTCAGCCCCTGGGTGCCCACAGTTATCCCGTGGGAACGCGGAGTTATCCCCTGGGTGCCCACAATTATCCCCTGGGTGCCCACAGTTATCCCGTGGGAACGCGGAGTTATCCCGTGAGTGTCCACAGAGAGAGACCGCAAGCGGTGCCACGTGAGACGTAGCCGCACCTCGCCAGAGTGCGGGCCGCGCATCAACCAGCCCGCGTTCTGGCGAACGCGGCTACGACCAAACGTCTCATCGGTGCCCGCTCGCGATAGAGTCCCATTCCCCCTCACCCAACCCTCTCCCCTACGAATGCGGAGTGCGTCGAATCTGCGTGAGAACGCTGGTTCTGCCGCATTCGCGGGGGAGAGGGGGCTGAAGTGCGCAACTTCAAAAGTTGCGCGTGCGGCTCGGCGGGAGCCTCGCCCTCCCGGTGCGCGGTCGGATGCGCGCGACATCCTCGGGCCGGAAATCGCCGTCACCCACGAATCGTGACACCGCGTTCCACCAGCATAGCCCGCGTCCGTTCATCAATCGCTGTACCAATGATGTGGAGCGTCTGGAGTCCGCTCAAGCCGGCGAGACTCGACACATCCGTCAGACTCTCGCACCAGCTGAGGTGGAGCGTCTGGAGTCCGCTCAAGCCGGCGAGACTCGACACATCCGTCAGACTCCCGCACACCCTGAGGTCGAGCGTCTGGAGTCCGCTCAAGCCGGCGAGACTCGACACATCCGTCAGACTCCCGCACACGCTGAGGTCGAGCGTCTGGAGTCCGCTCAAGCCGGCGAGACTCGACACATCCGTCAGACTCCCGCACCCGCGGAGGTCGAGCGTCTGGAGTCCGCTCAAGCCGGCGAGACTCGACACATCCGTCAGACTCCTGCAGTTGTGGAGGTTGAGCGTCTGCAGTCCGCTCAAGCCGGCGAGACTCGACACATCCGTCAGACTCTCGCACCGGCTGAGGTTGAGCGTCTGCAGGCTGCTCAATCCCGCCAGAGCATCGAGGTGGGTGATACGCGGGCGGACCCAGTCGGGCAGGTACGCCCCCTGCTCAACACGGTTCCTGACCCGCGGGAGGCGAAGCGGGTCGACGGCGGCGACGAGTTCACTGAGGACGCTGATGCGTGATTCTTTCTCACGCAGGAACGATTCCAAGGCCACGAGTGCGTCGCGCGTTCCGATGGTCCGGAGGGCACGGATGCAGCCAGCGGCTGGCGACGCCTTCATCTTTGATTTGTATCTCAGATGCGGCACGGCCAGCGCACCCAGTTCGGCCACCGCTTCGCCCTCGCTCACATTCCGCGGTGGCAGCAATCGCTCACGGAGTGTCTTCAGCCGCCGTTCCAGTTTCGGGTCCAGGTAATGGGCCACGGCCTGGCAGCGCAGCGCCATCAGCTCGCGCGCCCGCTGCTGGTCGTTCTTCCGCCGCGTCTGCCTGCGGTTGACCGGGACGCCCGCCAGCATCCGCTGGATCAGCGGCCCGGCAAAGTCACCGGTCGCCGCCGCGAACAGGGCGATCGGCAGGAACGCGGCATCCGGCTCATACGTGTGCGGTCGGAAGAGCCGGACGCTCAGCAGAAAGTCGGCATCCTGCTGGATCGCGAAGTGCTCCCCCGCCAGGAAGGCACTGAACGTGTTATGGAGAAAGTCCACGTGCTCGGGAATCGGTTCCCGCAACATCCCGCTCCGCAGGATCAGGGATTCCAGCACGATGGACGCGTCGCCTGGCGAGCGGCCCGGAATCCGCTCCAGCCGCGCCGCCACGATTGTCCGGGCCGTCTCGAATGATGTCTGCGAGACGCCCTTGGTGCACAGGTCCACGGCCAGGTCCTGGACAATGTCCCGCTTGTGCTGGTAGGTCAGGTCGCGGTACTCGACCGGGAACTTTTCGAGAGCCAGCCCGCTCTCCCGCTCCCGCTTGTGCAGCAGCATGTGGCACAGCGACTCGCACAGCTCCGCGGCACTCTCCGGCAGCTTCCCGCGAGTGTCGCGGTACAGAGCACACGTCATCGCACACAGCAGCGGATTGGTCGCCAGCCGCGTAACCGCCTCGTTTCCGTCCAGCTCATCGATCAGCTTCTCAGCGGTCTCCGCCAGCGAGTCGTCCGGCTGCCCTCTACTGGCCAGTTTCTTGCCGACCGCGCGATGCCACTGCCGAATAAACTTTGCCACATCGGATTTGGGCATTGAGGCGACCCGAGCCTCGATAAAGTCGAGCGACTTCAACCAGTCCGGAGGCACCGCCTCCGGCCGCGTCGTGAGGACCAGCAGATTGTCCTTGTGGTAGTTGTTGACGACGGCCGTGATCTCGTCCCGGATTCTCCCGCGGTACTGAGGCGGCACCTCATCGACACCATCGATCAGCAGCAGAGCCTTCCCGGCCTTGAGCAGTTTCTCGACCCAGTCTTCCGGAGGCTTCCCGACACCTTTACCGATCAGCTTCGGTAGTTCCGCCAGGTCTGGAAGCTGTCCGTCCTGGAAGTCGCGAAGCGGGATGAAGAACGGGATGCGGCGAAGCCACTGAAATTGAGGGGATCCCTGGTCATGATTTGACATTGCCCGATCAGAAGCGTTGAGTAGCAGCTCGGTGCCACCCTCAACAATGGACTCGTCGGATCGTGGAGTTTCGGAATCAACTATCCCAGGGTTACGCAGGAGTGAAAGAGCCTGTTGCTGGCCGATTCTCGGGAACTCAGTGAGACCACGCGCGGCCTGAATCGCAGTCCATCTCATGAGCGTCGACTTTCCTCCGCCCGCCGCTCCACGAATCAGCATTCGGCTGGCCCCCTGGCCGAGCAGGCCCAGTGCGTCCTCGCACGACAGCAACTCGTCATCGTCCTCGCCGTCTCCCGACCGGCTGATGTTGAGTGAGACGAAGGCGTCGGTCAGCAGGTTTCGCTGGGCCTCGACCGGGATACGGGCGCCGAACAGCTCGACCTTGTCGAGGTTCATCTGGACTGCGTGGCGGTAAGCGACCTCGAACTCCTGTTCCTTCTCTGAGCTATCCGATTTCGTCACATGCTGGTGCAGGTCGTGCAGTTTCCGGGCATTCTCCTCGACGGTATCCGCAATGTTCCGCAGGTGGGTCAGGCTCTCCTTCGTCACCTCGACCCGAAAAGCGGGCAGCAGCGAGGCCATCTCGACCAGATAGCGGGCCGTGTGATCCACCGCCCGCTCGTAGAACACGCGGCCGCTCTGCGACAGTTCCCGCTCGCCCGGCTGCCGCCGCTTCCGCAGCTCCGCCGCCAGCCACTTCGAGTCGAAGGCCTGTTCGACCAACTCCTCCGGCGAGATCACATCGCCCGTGGTCACAGCATGGTCGAGCGTCTTGCAGAGTTCTTCCGCGACCAGATTCGGATCAATCGGCCCGCTCTCGCCATCCAGCTCCTCCTGCAGCAACCGCACGACGCGGTCGGCAATCTCCTCGGCATTGCGGGCGACATTCTTCTTTTCCCGCTCTGCCAGCAACGCATCTTTCGCGATGTCCACCCCGCCGGACAGGACGAACGAGACATCCTCACCCTCCACAAACCCGACATCCCGTCCACGGAAGAACACACGCAACGCGA
Organism: Planctomycetota bacterium; assembly: GCA_027623235.1. GTDB lineage: Bacteria > Planctomycetota > Planctomycetia > Planctomycetales > Planctomycetaceae > JAQBVJ01. Next base: position 56,289 of record JAQBVJ010000005.1, on the reverse strand, counting down.
ACTTCGTGACCAGGGAAGTCAAACCAGCAACGACGGCTTCGGAAACAGGCATGGTGAATTCCGCGAAAGGGACGGTCGTGACCTGCACAGAGTGTCACACACCGCCCCAGTCGTGGCAACGACACGGGGTTACGCTTTGGCGAGTTCGGCCTCGCAGCGCAGCAGCAGCTCTTTCGATTTCTTGATGCCCGTCACTTCGTCCGGGTTGCCGCCTTCGTATTCGATGCCGACATAGCCTTTGTAGCCGGCGTCCAGCACGATCTTCATCATCTTCAGGAAGTCGGTTTCCTTCTTCCAGCGGCCGTCGATCGTCACGAACGGGCGCTTCTCGTCGAAGTCGTACGTCTTCGCGCTGACGGCTTTGGCGAAGGGCATCAGTTCTTTGGTGCCCTGGTAGCGGTCGTACCACTCGCCTTTGTTGCGGTCGATGCCGAAGTTGCCGAAGTCGGGCAGCGTGCCGCAGCGCTCGTGGTCGACGGTCTTCATCACCTTGCTGAGCCACGCTCCGTTGGACGAGAGGCCGCCGTGGTTTTCGACGATCACGTTCATCTCGTGCTTCGCCGCGAACTCGGTGAGGCGACGCAGTCCGTCAGCGGCGAGTTTGACCTGCTCTTCGTACTCGCCCGCACTGGCCGCGTTGACTCGGATCGAGTGGCAGCCCAGGAACTTCGCGGCTCGAACCCACTTGTAGTGATTCTCGACGGCCTGAGTCCTCTTCTTCTCATCCGGATCACCGAGCCGGCCTTCACTGTCGACCATGATCAGCAGACTCTTGACGCCCTCGTCCAGGGCTCGCTTTTTCATCTCGCCCAGGTAGACGGAATCGTCAGCCTTGTCGAAGAAGAACTGGTTGACGTACTCGACGGCGGGGATGTCGAAGGTGTCCTTCGTGAACTTTGCGAAGTCCAGATTGTCGAGCGTTTTCGCATTCTTCAAAGCCCGATGCAGAGACCACTGAGCCAGCGAAATCTGAAACAGCGGCTCACGCTGATCGGCGAGCAAAGAAGAAGCGGACATCGTGGCAGCTCCGGCCGCGATCGCGCCGGCCGTCTGAAGGAATTCCCGTCGTTGCATGTTCACGGTTCCTGAATCGGAGTTGTGTGGGAGGCAGATGAAGCGGGCAGAGTTTACCGACAAACCAGCCGGAAGCGCAAGGATTGAAATACAAATGGCCCCGGCTGTTCATGGGAACTGCCGGGGCCGTTTCGTGTTCGGAGGGCGGCTACACGTATTCGTGTTGCGCGACGGGCTCGGCGGGTTGTTCGAGTGTCGAGACCAGGCCTTCCGCGACCGAGTCCACCAGATCGGCGTCGATCTCGTGTGAGTCCTCGGCCATCGCCGTGATCAGAGACAGCTCGCACAGCCGGCTGATCAACCGCGGCACTCCGCGCGAGTGGGCGTGAATCCGGATGACGGCGTCGTTCGAAAACGCTTCGTGCCGGCAGCCGGCCTTCGACAGAAGGCTGCGAATGAAGTCTTCCGTCTCGCTGATTTGAAAACTTGTCAGCTCGACACGCAGATCCGACAGGTCGCTGAGGAAGCTCGCCAGGCCGGCGACATCACCGGATCGGACGCTCGCAATGAACGTTGTCAGTCCGCCCGAGCTGTTGGCCGACGAGAACAGCCGCTCGACCATCGCGTGGCAGGTTGTGTCTGCCCGCTCCAGGTGGTCGAACAGGAAGACCGTCTGAACGCGGGCCAGTTGCAGAGCCTTCGTGTGATCGGTGACGCGTCGCCACAGGTTCCAGCGGGATTCGTCCTCGCGCGGAGTCAGTCCCAGCGAGACCGCCAGTTGCCAGAGCAATTCGTGGCCGTCCATGCCGAGCGTATTGACGCTCGCCACGCGGCGCTGCGATCGCCGAATCTGCTCGGCCAGGTGCCGCAAGGTGAGTGTCTTGCCGGTGCCGGAAGTGCCACTCAGCAGACCGAAACCTCGCCGCTGTTCGATAAGGTAAAACAGCCGGGCGAGCGCCTCATCGTGGACGGGGCTGTCATGAAACCATTTCGTCGAGGGGCGGGACGCGAACGGCGATTCGGACAGGCCCCAGTGAGATTCGTACATAACGGGTTCCAGCTGGTTCGACGCAAACTGTTTTGAACGCTGAGGTAACGGCGATTCTGAAAGTGCGCACGCCGCCACCGTCATCCGGCAGAGTTGCCGGCATCCTCATCATCGGCACAACCGGCCGCGTGGCATCAGCGAATGTCCGGGCTCGCGGGACGGGCCCCGATATCCACAAGCGAGGGGAACCGCGTTCTCGCCACGCAGGTTCACGGCCGGGCGACGTTCGACGAAACCGCCGGCGAGTTTCGGGAATTCAAAATAGTCGCCGCCGGGCAAAGACAGGGAGCAAACCAGTTCAACGCTCGCGGAGATGACCAGGCGGCCGCTCCGATGGGAGTCGCCTGGCGGCTTCACAAAGGGTGAGCCTCACCTGTGAGAATTCGCAATGATGATTGGCAGAGTTCGCGTGGCACTGGTCCCGATTGACCGGCGAGCGATATCCTGTTCGGTTAGACGCCGCGATCGGTACTTTGGATGGAGAGGCGATGCGTGCTCAGAACTGGACCATTGCGAGTACTTCTTATGAGTAACCCGCTGCGAGCAAATGGCCGTCGTTCGCCACTCGTCCGGTCCGCGGTCCTCGCGTTTGCTTTGGCCGCGCTGGCCGAATCGGGTGTCGAGCAATTGTCGGCTGAAGATGCAGCCAGCACGAAGACCGACACTGCCGGGATTCGGCTGTTTGAGTCGAAGATTCGGCCTCTGCTGGTTCAACGCTGCTACCCGTGTCATTCCCACTCGGCAGGCAAGTCGGAAGGCGGGTTGTTTCTCGATTCACGGCAGGGCATTCGAGAGGGCGGTGATCGCGGCCCGGCAGTCGTGCCGGGGAAGCCGGATGAGAGCCTGCTGCTCACGGCCATTTCTCAAACTGATCCCGATTTCCGAATGCCCCCCAAAGGCAAACGCGTTTCGGATGACCTGTTGCGCGACGTGAAGAACTGGATCCGCTCCGGTGCACCGGATCCGCGTGAGCAGACCGAGACGACTGGGCCGCCGGTTGACATGGAAGCCGGTCGACGATTCTGGTCGATGCAGAAGCCGATGCGGCATGGGTTGCCGGACACGAAGAACTCCGCCTGGCCGTCGAGCGACATCGATCGTTTCGTGCTGGCGAAACTCGAAACCGCCGGTCTGTCGCCCTCACCCGATGCGGCACCGGAGACATTGCTGAGGCGGCTGCACTTTGACCTCGTCGGGCTCCCGCCAGTGCCGGGCGATGTCGAGCGATTTCTGGCGCGGCACGATGCCGACGGTGTTGAGGCCGCTCTCAAGACAGAAGTCGATTCGCTGCTGGCGTCGCCGCATTTCGGAGAACGCTGGGGTCGGCACTGGCTCGACGTCGCTCGCTTTGCCGAGTCGAGTGGCCGGCAGGCCAACATCACTTTTCCCTACGCGTTCCGGTATCGCGACTACGTGCTCGACTCGGTCGGAGCCGACGTCCCCTATGACCGATTCCTCACGGAGCAGCTTGCGGGAGACCTCCTGCCTTACGCCGACGATGCCGAGCGGGCTCGCCTGCTGATTGCGACGGGCTTTCTCGCGGTCGGACCAAAGGACCTCGACGCTGCCAACCCGATTCAATTTCTGGCCGACGTCGTCGACGAGCAAATCGATTCGGTCACTCGCGGAGTCATGGCCAGTTCGGTCGCGTGTGCCCGCTGCCACGACCACAAGTTCGATCCGTATTCGATGCAGGATTACTACGCGCTCGCAGGAATTTTCGGCAGCACGAAAACGTATTTCGGCACGGCCGTCTCGCCGGCAAATCAAGTTGGCGGCGATCCGCTGCTGCTGCCGCATGTGAAAGGGCAGCCGATACTCCATTCAGGAATCCCGGCAGAGCGAGTCGCAAAGCTGAAAGCCGATCTCGCCGCATTGAAGGCTGAGGAACAAGAAGGCCGCGCCGCTGTGTTCCGAGCGATCGCCGCTGGCGAAAGTGCGGAAGGACTGTTTACTCTGCGGGACGCGTTGCGAATCTTCTGGCGGTCGGGCGCGATTGAGGGGCAGCTTGAAAAAGTCAGCGAGACCGGCGAGGCGCTGCCGCTGGCAATGGGAGCACTGGAAGGCGCAAAGGTCATCGACGTGCCGCTGCTCGAACGCGGGGAAATCGGCCGGCCCGGAGAACCCGTGACTCGCGGTTTTCCAGTGGTTGTGCCGATTGATTGTTCCCCTCCGCCGGCCGAGCAGAGTGGACGACTGGAACTCGCCCGATGGCTGACTCATCCGGACCATCCGTTGACAGCGCGGGTTTTCGTCAACCGCGTCTGGCACCACTTACTCGGAGCGGGCCTCGTGCGAACGGTCGATAACTTCGGCATGACGGGTGAACCTCCGAGCCATCCGAAACTGCTTGACCATCTGGCGATTGAATTCGTCGCGAACGGATGGTCGACGAAGACTCTGATTCGGCAGATCGTCCTGTCTCGCACGTATCGCCAGGCGTCAACGTTTGACGAGGCCGCATTTCAGATCGACCCGGACAACCGGCTTCTGTGGCGAGCCAGCAAACGGCGGCTGGACGCCGAGGTGATTCGAGATGCCATGCTGGTCGCGGCCGGAGACTTCGACACCGTGCGGCCTGAAGGATCGCTCGTCGCGCGAGTCATCGGCGATCGCCCGGTTTCACTCATCGGCCTCGACAAGCGGGTCCCCACGGACCTCGATGGCTCGCGGCACCGATCGGTCTATCTGCCCGTTCTGCGCGACCGGCTGCCGGATGTCCTCGACCTGTTCGACTTCGCCGAACCCAGCCTCGTCACCGGTGCGAGGGAAACGACCAACGTGCCGCTGCAGGCACTCTACCTGATGAACAGCCCGTTTATTCACGACCGGGCCGTGTCGCTCGCACGGCGAGTCGGCGCGAAATCGGGCGACGCCAAAGAACAGGTGATGCAGGCATTTCTCCTTTGCTTCAGCCGACCGCCGGATTCTGAGGAACTGAAACTGGCGAGCGAATTTCTCGGACAACAGACGAAAGCAAACGGCGAAGATGAACCGCAGGTTCTGGTCAGTTTCTGCCAGGCACTCCTTGCGACGGCGGAATTCAGAAACCTCGATTGAGAGCAGATCACTCATGACGAATCACCAGGCCGGACACGTAGAGCCTGTCGGACTCTCACGCCGGCACGCGCTGAAGTCGTTTGCTTCCGGGTTCGGGTATCTGGCGTTCGCAGGCCTCGCTCACCAGGCGACGGCGAAAGAAGCCGCCTCAACCGGCAGAGGGATCGCGCCGCAGGCCACGCATTTTCCCGTGCGCGCGAAACGCGTCATCTTCCTCTGCATGAACGGTGGACCATCGCACGTCGACCTGTTCGATTATAAGCCGGCTTTGAATCGCGGTTCCGGAGACGCGACAACAATCGGGCAGGAACGCGGGGGAGCACGGCTGCTCGGGTCACCGTTCAAATTCGCTCAGCATGGTGAGTCAGGGCTGTGGTTTTCCGAAGTCTTTCCGAACCTCGCCCGCCAGGCCGACGACCTGTGCATGATTCACAGCATGCATACGGACCTGCCAAATCACTCGCAGGCCTTCGCCCAGATGCATACTGGAAGTTTTCAGTTTGTCCGGCCATCGGTCGGAGCCTGGACTCTGTACGGCCTCGGCACTGACAACCAGAACCTGCCCGGTTTTATCACGGTCAACCCGCCGTCCGACAACGGTGGAGCCCGCAACTACGGCAGCGGGTTTCTGCCGGCGATCTGCCAGGGAACACGCATTGGCGGCAACCAGATTCCGGCGTTCTATGCGGCGCTGCTCGGCAAAGATCAGGAGCCGGGGCCGCCGTTGAGTAACGTCTCGAATGATTTTCTTCCGAAAGGGCTGCAGCGAAAACAGCTCGACCTGATTCGCGGACTCAACCAGCGCAAGCTCAGCCGCGATGTCCATCACCCGGAAATTGAAGGAGCCATCGAGTCGTTTGAACTGGCCTTTCGGATGCAGGATGAGGTGCCGCAGATTCTCGACATTCGGTCTGAGACAGAGTCGACATTGAAGCTCTACGGAGTCGGCTCAGGCCTGCCGACAGACCGCTTCGCGCGGCAGTGCATTCTGGCCCGACGACTGGCCGAAGCCGGCGTCCGGTTTATCGAGATCACGGCTCCCTCGAAGTGGGATCACCATTTTCTCATCAAGGACGAGCTGGCAAAAAGCGGTTCCGAGACAGATCAACCGGTCGCGGCTCTGCTTGCCGACCTCAAACAGCGAGGCATGCTGCGGGACACGCTCGTCGTGTGGGCCGGAGAATTTGGCCGGACTCCCTACGCTCAGAGCGGAAGCGGCCGCGATCACAACAACAAGGGCTACACGTTGTGGATGGCCGGCGGCGGCGTCAAAGGCGGCCTGGCCTACGGAGCGACCGACGAGCACGGATACAAAGCCGTCGAGAATCCCGTCCACATCCACGACTGGCACGCCACGATGCTCCATCTGCTCGGCCTGGATCACGAGCGGCTGACGTTCAACTACGCCGGCCGCGACTTCCGCCTGACCGACGTTCACGGCGAGGTCGTACGGGACATCATGACCTGAGCCCTTGTTGCGGAGAGATCAGCATCTGTTTCCCGGGGACAGCGCAAACGAAAACCGGATGCCCGAAGGCATCCGGTTTTGAATCCACAAGAGCCAGCGCTTCTCGTGCTGGCTACTCTTTCGGTTTCTCTCGATCGTCGAAGTACTTTCTGACGACCGATCGATGACGCGGCCGCACGTTGCGGCTCCACGTTTCGTCTCCCGTTGCGACCGTGTTTGTTCGAGCGGCTCCGCGAACGCCTTTTTCCGCATTCACTTCCGGTGAGGCGACCGTCACTCCGATGACCTCATCGCGAGGTTTGTCGAGCATGCCCGGCGGCAGGACCGTTTCCTTGAACTTCACGTTTTCGTCGTTCGACTCGTCGCCGTAGGTCAGATCCGCATCGCCACGTCCTCTGGTTACTCCACCGCGTCCCGGGCGACCGCCCGGATTCTGGCCAGCACACTGGCCATCTCCAGTGGACAGTCAGGTACCGCCCGGCTTGCCGCAGTTTTCACACTTCTTACGGAGTTCGGACAGCTTGTCAGATTCCTTGTCGAGAAACTCGCTCAGCTCATCGAGCATCTGCTGTCGGGCTTCCGGGTCATCGGGCAGTTCGAACTGTCCAGTCTTCATGAGGCGTTCGAGCTGCTCGCGAAGCTGCGGAGACAGCTTGTTGAACGCTCCAGTCTTTGCCAGTTTCTCCAGGGCTTCTTTCACGTCCTTCGCGAGCTGCTCAACGGATTCCTGGGTCATCAGTTTGGCATCCGCTTTCGAAGCACGCTGCAGGGCGGCCAGCGATTCCTGAGCCTTCGACAGATTCGCGTCCGCCGTTTCTGCCCGCATCCGCATCATCGACTCCAGGGCGTCGACGGTCTCCCACTTTTCATGAGTCAGCGGCGTCTGTTTGGTTTCCTCGACGAGCTTCTCAATTTCGTCCCGCAGTTCCTTCTCTTCTTCCTCTTCGAGTATCTCCATCTCGTCAAGCTGTTCGAGCAACTCTTCCAGTTGTGCGGCGGCCTTTGTGCCTGCGGTGTTTTTCAAAGCGGGAGCGGCTTCGATTTCACGCTCCGGCACCAGACAGACGCCCATCAGAAACACAGCGGGGAACGCGGTCTGCTTTGCAAACCGCAGCGGCCAGAACTGCGGAAGGCTCGCCTGCCACAGACTCTCCAGGTGAGGCAGCCGCTCAAGCCATTCGTCATTAGGAGATTCTGCGAGAGTCATCAACAGCCCGCCGGCGCGCAGGCGACTGTCGAGAATCGCAATGGACTCCGTCCGGGAAAACATGTCTCGACCGGAAAGCCACCATGCGAAACCTGCAATTGGAATCGTCCCGAGTCCCAGCCAGAGCACGTGCGGCCAGAATTGCGGAAGAGCCAGCTTGACGATGAGGATCGCCGCCCCAAAACAAAAGAGGTACACCGCCAGCCAGTCGGCCGCGGATTTCATGAACTGCCCCAGCCGTAACCGCATCCAGCAATTCTCGATCCAGCGATCGGCCTGGCGATGGGCAGCTTGAGGTTTTGCTTTCTGAGAAACAGGCATGAGGTACTCCCACGTTAAGCCTGTCAAAAATTCCAACAGGCAAAGGGTATCGTCCTTTTTCAGGTGAGTACAGCAGCGATTCGGCAGTGGGGTCGGAGCTGGCCACGGAAGTTGCGGATGGCCCGGTCGACACGAGTCAGACGGCTCGCTCGCCGCTCCGGCTCGGAGCGAATAAACTGCCCGAGGAATCACTCGAAGTCGGAGAAATCACTCTCGGACCGGGCGAGGCTGATCCGGATCACCGGTTGCCTGGGATCTCTGACGACGTTTTCGACCTTTGGTTTTGAGACGATTTCTCTGATCCGCGAAGACCGCCCGATCCTCGGGGTGGCGAACGTCGCTGCCAACGTGATTGTCGGACTGATTGCCGTCCTCGTCGGCATGAGCATCGCCAGATATTTCGTGCGAACCTGATCAGCACAACCAGGCTGAATCGCAAGCGAAGGAACTTCCCCGCGACACGCCTGCCGCCGCAGCAAAACGCCTGCTCCCCGGAGGAGACACTCTTGAGTCACGACATCTACACGAACCCGCTGATTTCCCGCTACGCGTCACGCGAAATGGCTGAGCTGTTTTCGCCGCAGCGTCGGCATTCCACCTGGCGACGCCTGTGGATCGCCCTCGCCGAAGCCGAACAGGAGCTTGGCCTGGACATCACCGATCAGCAGCTCGACGAACTGCGGGCCAACGTCGACAACATCGACTTTGAAAATGCGGCGAGGCACGAACAAATCTGCCGGCACGACGTCATGGCACACGTTCACGCCTACGGGGATCAGTGCCCCAGCGCGAAGGGCATCATCCACCTGGGAGCGACCAGCTGCTACGTCACGGACAATACCGACCTCATCCTGATGCGCGAGGCGCTGCAGTTGATCCGGGCGCGACTTGTCGGAGTGATTGCTGAGCTCGCGAAATTTGCCGATCAGTACAAAGACCTGCCGTGCCTGGGCTTCACTCACCTGCAGCCAGCTCAACCAACGACCGTCGGCAAGCGGGCAACACTGTGGTGCTACGACCTGGTTCTCGACCTGGAAGAAGTCGACCATCGACTGGCGACACTCAAGCTGCGAGGTGTCAAAGGCACGACGGGGACTCAGGCGACGTTTCTCTCGCTGTTCGACAGCGATCACGAGAAGGTCGAGGAACTGAACCGGCGAGTCGTCCAGAAGCTCGGCTTTGAGTCGGACTACGTCGTCACCGGGCAGACTTACAGCCGCAAGATTGACTCACAGTTTATCGCCGTGCTGTCCGGCATCGGCCAGTCCGCTCACAAGGCCGGCAGTGATCTGAGGATTCTGCAGAGCATGAAGGAAATCGAAGAACCGTTCGAGTCGGGTCAGATCGGTTCCTCCGCCATGGCCTACAAACGGAACCCAATGAGGTCCGAGCGAATGTGCTCCCTGGCTCGATTCGCCATCAGCCTGCAATCGAGCGCTGATCAGACGATGGCCACCCAATGGATGGAGCGAACCCTCGACGACAGCGCCAACCGCCGCCTCACCATTCCGCAGGCCTTCCTGGCCATTGACGCGGTTCTGATCCTGTACCGCAACATCACCGACGGCCTGGTCGTCTACCCGAAAACTATCGCCAAACACCTGAACGAAGAGCTGCCGTTCATGGCGACCGAAGAAATCCTGATGGAGGGAGTCCGAGCCGGCGGAGATCGCCAGGAACTCCACGAAAGAATCCGCATCCACAGCCAGGCCGCTGCGGCTCAAGTCAAACAGGAAGGAGCCGCCAACGACCTGATTGAGCGTCTGCAGAAAGACGAGGCGTTTGCCAGGATCGACCTGACGAAAGCCCTCGACACCAGAAAGTTCACCGGTCGTGCGGCTGAGCAAGTGGTCTCGTTTTTGAAAGACGTGACCTCGCAGTGCATTGCCAGCCAGACGCGGTCGACGGAGGAGGATGTGAGAGTTTGAGGCCAAAACAATTTTTCCCAGGAAGCTGACGGTTGAACAAGGGAAATTCGCAGCCTGTCCGTAAAACTTCTGGCGTGCTTTACGACCTGGATGGCCGGGCCGCGGTCGCTCCCATAAAGTGGAATTTGTCGAAGCTGCAGCCCGCGTCCTGAGAGTGGTGGTCGGTTTTGTGAGTTCCATTCGAATAACCGTTCTGATTGCTCTGTCGTTCCATACAGAATGGGTTGACGCAGAACAGCCTTCGGTTGTGCGACCCTGCCTTTCGATGGAACGGATTCGAGATCTTGAAGAGATGGTGCGGACGCTCGATCCCGCGAGTACAGCGGCAAAGCGAGCGGTGGATTCCTTGATCGCCGTGATCTCGGATGACCGGTGTCCGGCGGTTCTCCGGCATCGCGCCGGGATGCTGCTCGGGCGAATTGGCGAACCGGCGGCGGCGGCTGTGCCAGTGCTTCTTCGACTGCGGTCCGGAGACAATCGATACTGGGCTTTGAAATCGCTTGGACTGTTCGGGGAAGTCGCGGCCGGCGCGGTCGGTCAGCTTGCTCCTGAGCTTCACGATTTGTCGCGAGAGTCTGGCGATCGAATCCTGGTGGCAGACGTACTCGGGCAGATCGGGACCGGGCCGGCCATTGAGGCACTCGGTCAGGAACTGCTGCGGCGAGATCGATCCACCTCGGGTAATTCCTCAACAGACGCCGCTGGCTCGCAGCTTCTGACGAAGACTGTGCTCGATGCCATTTCTCTGGCGGGGCCGAAGGCGGTCGGAGCTTTGCCGGCGATTGTGCGTTCGCTCGAACATCCAGAAAGCGAAATTCGACGCAAGGCCTGCCTGGCGATCGGGCAGCTCGGGCCGCAGGCGGATGCGGCGATCGATTCAGTGTTCGAGCGGCTGGTTCTCGACGACTCGCCGGAAGTTCAGGATGCGGCGGCCCAGGCACTTGGTCAGCTTGGCCGGAACTCGGTCGCGGTGCTCCTGCGAGTCGTTCGCGATGCTCCGCCGAATCTGCAGTGGCGGGCGGCTCGAAGCCTTGGACGTTTCGGTTCAACCTGGACGGGAACGAGGATCGATCCACGACGAGGGCTCGGCGAGGATCGACCGACGGTCGTGCGGGAACTGGTCGCGCAATTTGAGTCGGAGGATTCGCGAGTGCGGATCGAGTCGCTGGAGTCCGTCTGGCGAATCCAGAGACGGCCAGAGCTCGTGGCAATTCCGTTGATTGCGGAGCTCGGTTCGGCAGACCGTCAAACGAGAATGGCGGCCATTCGCGTCCTCGTCGAACTGGACGAACTGCCGGATGAGGCGACGGACTCGCTGACGAAGCTCTGTGCGGAACCCTCAGCGGAGGGTCGATCGGCGTGCGAAGTTCTCCGCAAGCGTCTTCTGTTCGAGAAGCAATCGCAGTTGGAAGCGGCGCAGGACTGAGCCGACTTGCGAAGTCAGAAGTTATTCGCCGAGCAGGTGTACGTCGCTGGCGCTGCCGAGACCGCCCTGACTGCCATCATCAAAGCTGTCGCTGGGGGCTCCGCCGTCCGGGAAGGACGACATGACTTCCGTGCGGTCCGGGCGGCCACCGCCCGGCTGCGGCTCTTCGTCGGGACCGAGGTAGACTCGGAACCGGGCGTTCGCAAACGACAGCTCATCGCCGGGGAGCAGTGCTCCGCGAGTGACCCGCTGGCCATTCACTTTCGTGCCGTTGGTGCTGCCAAGATCGCGTATAAAGAGGAGGCCGTCTGTTTTCACGACCACGCAGTGCAGCTTCGAAACGCTCGACCGGTCGATGTAGACGTCACACACCCCGCGCTTCCGCCCGACGACGGTTACGTCTTTCGTCAGGACGATCGGGTGATCGCCGTCAATGGAAATCAACTTGGCGAGCATTGCTCAGCCTCGACCGGAGGACGCTCCGTCAGGATTTTTGCGACCCGCATCCTCGCGCATCGAAAGGAGTTTTGTGAGTGGAGAGTTTCGGCGCAAGTTCAAGTCCACAAAAACTCTTCGGCAATTCTCCACCACCGCACCCGGAAGTCAAGGAGCGGCCGCTCAGGACAAGAATCCCGGACCTGTCACACCCTTTGAACCCGGATAATCTGTGCGAGCACACGGCGTTCGCGGACCAGAGGATCGGCAGTTCCCGGACTCTCGTCCCAATCCGGATCTTCTCACATCACGATTCATGTCTCGGGATCGTCCGCGGCGTCCCGCAGGACCGAGCCCGCGACTCCACTCACGATGCCGGTGGCGTCGGCGCTGCTGGTTTCACGGCAGGACGCGGCACTTGCTGAATTCGCGATCCGAAACCTCTCCGGCGGGCGGCTTTCTGGCGGCAGCATCAGCGGCGAGGACTCGAAACTTTGTCTTGCCGGATTGAAGCGAACCCGTAAACGGCGTCAGTCCCGGCCGTTCGGCGAGTCGTGCTGCCAGCGAGTCGAGTGCGGTCGGGTCACGGTCGGAGAGGAAGACCTTGTATTCCTCGTCGCCTGGTGAAGTCCCAAACAAATCATGCATCACCTGATAGAACATGCGTCTGCGTACCTCATGATCCACAGGCAACGGCTTCTCGCGGTCCAGGCGAGCGGCGATGAATCCAGACCACCAGTTCTGCTCGCCGATGAGAGCAGAGCTTTCCTCACCGTCGTTCGCGGGCACCTTCGCTGGTGTGAATGTCACTTCGTCACCGGCTTTGGCCTGGATCCTCGATCCGACGAATACGCCCTGCCCCTTTTCATCGATGTTGGTCTCCCCGATGCCAACACCCGCTCCGGCGACTTCAACGAACTCACCTGACCGCAGGCGGAACGGAATGAGCTGAGCACGCAGAGGCGAACGCGTCGCGGTAATAATCGAGATGTCCGCTCCGTTCGAGTCGTGCGCCTCCTGCAGAGCGGCCTGATACCAGTTCCGCGTTCGCAACACGATCGTGTTCTTTCCGGAGTTGTGAAACAGAATCCGCGACTTCAACACGGTTCCCATCCGATGCTCCGTCGAATTCGGGTCCAGCAGCCACGCCACTCGCAAACCGTTCGGCTGAGCCTCACCCCATGGCGCATTCGCCAGCTCCTTCGGCAGCGGCGTGCCCTTTCGGATTGTTGTCTCGACCGCATCTTCCAGAAGCATCCGGATCGGAGCCGCCTGCACTGTTGCGAGCTCATCAAGCAGTGCCAGCGCCTCATGCCCGTCCCAGTCGCGTCCGGCATCGAAACGCGGGAGCATTTTCTGGAGCTGCAGCGTCGATTTCGAGTTCGGATTGTTTTTCGTATAGAGCCTCACGCTGTCCGCGAGCAGTCCGATGAGTCCGCCGGGGACCGTCCTGCTCCAGCGAATGCCCTGATTCCAGAGTTTGAAAAGTTCCTGTGCGTCCTTGTGCTTCGGCAGCAGGCCGTGTGCCGCGAAGGCCGCGTGCATTCCGGCGGCGACGAGCGTGCCCGTCCATGCTCCCGGCGGCGCCTGATCGATCGTCATGTCGGCGTAGAAAATCAGATCCAGGTTCCTTGAGAGGGAGGTCCCTTTGCGTTGGTCAGGCGGAAACATTCGCAGGATTACGACTTCGCGAGGCTGGATCAGAAATTCCGCCTCCGACGGCTCTTCAACTTTAGAGCGGAACAGGATCCAGCCGTGTTCTCTGCTGAGGACGGTCAACCCCCGCGGATTCGGCGCTAATGAGCTGGCGATGAGCTGGATCGGAGTCTTCGTCACATTCTGAATCACCAGGCTGAAATCCAGCGACTGGCCACCTTCAGGAAGGCCAAGTGCCGGGGGTCGGATGAGAGCCGCACGAAGCCCGTTTACCGGCTGACCCCACTGCAGATTTTCCTCCCTGCCTGGATCGAGCTTCGCGCCGCTTTCTGGTTTTTCGACTTTCGGCTGCACGCCGGTCTCGGCGAGCGCGGCTCGCGTCGCGTCGACAATCGGCTTTGGCACTTCGTCGAGTTCAGCGGGCTCGAAAAACCGAGTCTCTTTGACCTCCGCCGGATTCGCGAAGTCCACTTTCCGCACGAGCCCTTTTTGCGTCACCCATAACGTCGTCGCCCCGGGCTCCCACGCGATGGCAAACGTGAGTCGCCCATCCGGGAGACCGATTGGGTGCGGGTCCGGTTTCGGATTGGAGTAGAACTGGATCGTCGCCTTGTTCTTTTGCGAATCTCCACTTCGAGTCCGCTCAACCTGCAAACGCTGCTTGTCGCCCAGGTTGTAGTATCCCGGACCGGTCACGACACGCGGCCGTTTCGCAGCCTCCGGGTCGGCGGCGAGAACTCGAAACAGAATCTCACCCGGCGGCAGAGTGCCGGTGAAGGGTGAGAGGATTCGGTTGTGCATAACGCGCGTTTCCACCATCTGTGCGCTGAGAATCGGGTGCAAGGCGGCAGGCGATTTGTCGGCAACGAACGCGTCGATCTCACCCTGATTTGGTTCCACACCGTAAAGGTCCAGAACCAGACGCCGAAGAAGCTGCTCGCGGTCGGCAGCGCCGACAGGGATCGGCAATTCGCGAGCGACTCGCTCGGCGACGAATTTCTTCCAGAGGTCTGCCGCATCTTTCGGATTTTGAAGCCCGTTCCCATGTCGGGTGCCGACCGTGAACGGCGACATTCGCACCTCGACCTCACCCGGTGAGAATCGCACCTCGTCACCTTCTTTCGCAAGGATCCACGAACCCGGTCGAATGTTGGCCCAGTCTTCGTCGCCCGTTCTCGCTCCAACACCGATTCCGGGAGCCGGTGTCTCACAGTAGGCACCTGGCGCGAGGCGGACGACCATCATCCGTGCCATCGTTGTCCATTCCGTCGAGGTGACTTCAATGGCGACGTCTTTTGCATCGTGCGCGGCATGCTGACTGGATTGCTGCCAGGACGGCATCACGAAGAACACCGCTTCCTGGCCCGAATTGTGAACAAGGATGCGGGACTTGAGCGAGGTGCCCAGCCGATACTCGTTCGCACGCGGCTCAAGAAGCCACGCCACACGCAACCCGTTCTTCGCGGGCTCACCCCACGGGGCCGCCTTAAGCTCCGGCGGCAGCGGTTCGCCGGTCAGGATGACTCGTTCCGCCGCCGCCTCAATGGCGTTTGACAAAGGAATCCTGTGAATCGCAGAGACGGCATCGATCAGCGCGACCGCGTCACTCGCTGTCCAGTCGTGAGTTGCATCGAAGCGAGGCAGCAGTGCCTTGAACTTCGCCGTCAGCCTTCCGCTCTCACCGGCCCCATCGTTGAGCTCGATGAAGTACTTCACCCACTCGCCAAGCTGTCCGATCAACGCGCCGGGAATTTTTCCATCTGTCCTCGCGCTGGCCTGCCAGGTTCTGAAGACTGTTTGCCCGTCCGCGTGCTTTGGATTCAGCTCGGCAGCAGGCGATGCCGCAGTCGCCGCGTCGTTTTCCTCTGCGGCTGCAGGGGCAGATGTGGCTTCCGTTTTATCGTCGTCCCGCTTCGGTGAATCTTCGCTCGGCGGAACGGCATCGCCCGTCGATGGTACGTCTTCGTTCGGCGTGCCCTCCTGCGGAACCGGAGCGTCCGCAATTTCAACAGGCATCTGATCAACGGCCTGGACCATTGCAACGGGGATGGCGAGGCTGGCACCAAGAAGCAGCGCGACTGTGACGACTGCACTCGTCACGCTGCGACGATTTCGTTTGTCATTGAGCACCGCAGAAAGCCGATCTTCCAGTGAAGAATTCCGAGCCATCGCAAGACCGCAGGCCCGTGTCCACGGCGAAGACGAGAGCCGCGTCGCCACATTAAGCAGGTGCTCAGCGTAGGCAGACGCCCTCACCCCGTTGGCAAGGACGAGGTCGTCGCACGCCCGTTCGCGTTCCACATGCAGACGCCAGGCAGCGAACCAGACGAGCGGATTGAACCAGTACAAAGCACACGCCATCTGTCCCAGAAGCTGAGCGATCGTATCGCGACGTTTGATATGAGCGAGTTCGTGCAGCAGCACGGACCGCAACTGCTCGCTGCTCCATTGCCGAGCCGCAACCGGCAACAGCAACCGATGCCGAAGAATGCCCCAGACGACGGGGATCGTTCGATCGGAGTGCAGCAGCAGACTGACACTCTGAAAAATTTCCAACTGCCGGGCCGCGTCTTCAAACGCCGTGATGATCGAGGCATCTGATGATGTCGTTGCCTTTCCGCCCTCGTCCTGTCGACACGACAACGCGAGTAATGTTCCCCGGCGTTCGCTGCTCCACAGCATCAATCGAGCGGCCATCAGTCGCAGTATCAGCACGAGAAATCCAATCGCCCAGACAAGTGGCAACGCGTTATGCCAGTTCCAGCTCGCTACGGCCGGATCAGTGGCGACCGGCTGGGAAGACACCACCGCCGGCGAATCTCGAACCGCGAATTCTGGTTGAGCCACTTCAGGTTGCGAAACTGCCACACCAACAACTGGCTGATCACTCTCCACAAATGATCTTTTGCTTCCGACGGGAAGCACTGCCGAAGGAAGGTGAACTTGCGGTGTTTCCTGGATCGCCACGGCAGGCGCCGGCAATTCAACTGCGACAGATTCAACAGCCATCGGCTCTGGTGAAATCACGGTCCACGCCGGAAGCACTCGCCACTGTGGCAACAGAGCCGAACTCACCGGAACCACCAGCATGGCAACGATCGCGACCAGCCACACGAGATGTCGCGCGGCAGCCGAATCACGTCGCAGGAGTAGTGCTGACAGAGCCGCGACAAGAAGAATCAATCCTCCTTTGATGGCGGAATCCACCAGTAGCAGGCTCGAAGTACCGAAAGCAACAAAGACAGTCAGTAAGGTGCGATTCATTTCAGCGGCCCTCCCGTTTTGCCTGCTCGATCAACGCGATCAGCCGTTCTCGTTCGTCGTCGGACACGCCATCCTTTCGCGAGTGCAGATGCGCGGCGAGTGCCTCCTCCAGCGAGCCAGCAAAGAATGTCTCGAGAACTTTCTCCAGCGCGCTGCGCCCGGCCTTGCCTTTCGACTGGCGCGGGGCATAAATCACCTCGCGACCGCTCTTCCGGCGTCTGAGCTGCCCCTTTTCCTCAAGGATATGCATCATCCTTCGAACGGCCATCGCCGTCGGCGGTGAGGGGATCGTCTCGACGACTTTATTGACAGTCGCCTCACCCGACGCGAAGACGGCATCCATGATCTGTCGCTCACGGCGACTGAGTTCGGACGGTTCAGACATCACTGGTGCCCATTGTTAAAAGGATTCCTGACGACACTCGAAACGAGCAACGCTCCGTATCGTTACTTTGTTAACGCACGCCTCGCACAGGCACAACAGCGAAACGTTAAAAATATAACGCAGTCGTTTCAGTCATTCAGAACGAAAGCCGCACGACCTGATTCTGTTCCAGAACAGTCTTTGATAGCCTCTCAAAATGTCCATTCATCCTGAAAATCTGACGCGTCCGGAAATTGAAGCCCGGCAGCTGGAGCGGCTGAATCAGCTGCTGGGTGAGCTGTCACGCGGCAATTCCTTCTGGCAGACTCGATTGAGCGAAGCCGGTTTCGAAGCAGGCTCGCTCGGCCGTTGTGCGTCACTGGATGAACTGTCGCGACTGCCGCGCACGCACAAGTCCGACCTCGTCGCTGACCAGGCGGCGTTTCCTCCATACGGGTCAAATCTGACTTACGAGCTCGCCGCGTACTCGCGACTTCATCAGACTTCAGGCACGACGACCGGTCATCCGATGCGCTGGCTCGACACGCCCGCCAGCTGGCAGTGGTTCATGGACTGCTGGTCGCAACTGTTTCGCATCGCCGGCCTGACCAGGGACGACCGCCTGGCATTTCCATTTTCATTCGGTCCGTTTATCGGTTTCTGGGCGGGCTTCGAGGGAGCCGCCCGGCTCGGGAATCTCTGCCTGCCCGGAGGCGGAATGAGCAGCCAGGCTCGGCTGAAGTTGATTGCCGATAATCAGGCAACGGTCGTGTGCTGTACTCCGACCTACGCACTTCGCCTGGCGGAAGTCGCCGCACAGGACGGTATCGACCTGGCATCCGGGAGCGTCCGAATGCTCGTCGTCGCTGGTGAACCCGGAGGTTGCGTGCCGGCGATTCGCGAGCGGATCGAGACCGCGTGGGGAGCTCGCGTCTTCGATCACTGGGGCATGACCGAACTCGGAGCCCTCGCCATGGAGTGCACCGAGAATCCAGGCGGACTGCACATGCTCGAAACAGAGTGCATCGTCGAGATTATCGATCCGGAATCCGGCGAGTCGGCGTCTGCGGATGCCGCCGGAGTCCGTCGCGGGGAGCTCGTCATCACAAATCTCGGTCGGGCCGGCTCGCCACTGATCCGCTACGCAACGGGCGACCTGGTCGAGACGGATCCTGCCCCCTGCCCTTGCGGCCGGGATTTGCTTCGACTGTCTGGTGGCATTCTCGGCCGCGCCGACGACATGATCATGATCCGCGGAAACAACGTTTTCCCGGCAACGATCGAAGCAATCCTGCGAGAATTTGACCAGATCGCAGAGTTTCGGATTGAGGTGCGCGTCGATCGCTCGATGCCCCATTTGCTCATTCGAATTGAGCCTCAACCCGGCCTGAGTGAGTCGGACAGGACGTCGCTTGTCACTTCCGTCGGAGACGCCACCAAAGACCGGCTGAACTTTCACGTGGAAGTCGTTGCCGTCGAGGACAACTCATTGCCGCGCTTCGAGTTGAAAGGCCGCCGCTTTGTGAAGATCGATGACCCGGCGTAGCGTGAGACATCCTTCACGCCGCGTTCTTATTCTGGTGCTTCCACGATCGGCGCAGGTTCGGCCCATTCGGGAACTCCGTCTGAACTGAGTCCCAGTGCCGGCACGAGGTAAAACCAGGTCGCCAGCGTCATGAACACGACTCCGACCAGGTTGAGCACGAATCCTCGCTTTGCCATATCGCTCATCGTCAGAACGCCCGAGCTGAACACGATCGCGTTCGGCGGCGTCCCGATCGGCAACATGAATGCACAGCTCGCCGAAACCGTCGCCGGCAGCATCAACAGGCGTGGGTCAATTTGAAGCTGCAGCGCCGCATCCGCCAGAACTGGCAACATGACCGTGACAATGACCATGTTCGTTGCGAACTCAGTCAGAAACGTCATCAGCAGACAGATTCCCAGAATGAGAACCCAGACCGGCCAGCCCTCGGCCGACTGAGCGAAAGCGCCGCCGACCCATTCAGCAAGACCTGTATCCTTGAAGGCTCCGGCGATGGCCAGCCCGCCTCCGACGAGAAGCAGAATCGCCCACGGCAGGCGAAGAGCCGTCTCCCAGTCCATCAGAAACTCCGGCTTGCCCTCGTCATTTTTCTGAACGGGAATGATGAACATGACCAGCGCCATCATTACGGCCACTGTGGAATCATGGACGGACTTGCCGGCAAACTCCTCGGTCGCACCAAGCTGCTCGATCAGAAACCAATCGACCATTGACTGCCAGCCAGGAATCCGGAAGCCGTCGTCTCCGAATGTGAGCGGCTTTCGAAATGTCCACAGAAACGCCGTCGACAGGAAGACGGCGAGCATTGCCCACTCGGCCTTCGATGGCTTGCCAAGCTCCTTCAGGCGACTGGTAAAGAAGCTTCGCTCAACACTGCCCGCTGCCGGAGTCGGCATGCGCCAGGTCAGGAGCCACCACGAAATCACAAGCATGGCCAGTCCGACCGGGCCGAACGCGAACAGCCAGTCTCCGGCTGACAGATCGGGAGCGAGTGGAAACTGCTTCTCCCAGATCGCCTGAAACTGCACATTGGTAACAGTTCCGACGAGAGTGGTGAGGCCGCCGATACTCGCCGACCAGGCAATGCCCAGCATCAGCGAAATCGCGAAATGACCGAGTGGTCCGTCACGCTCAATCGTGTCCGACGCTTTTTTGCCGGTGGACTTCGCAAGGGACTTCTGCAAAGAAACAGCAAGTGCGATTCCGATCGGAGTCATCAGAAGAGTCGATGCAGTATTGCTGATCCACATCGACAGGAATGCGGTCGCCAGCATGAATCCCAGAATGACGCGTTTCAGGCTCGTCCCAAGAAGCCGGACAATGTGCAGAGCCAGTCGCTCATGCAGTCCCCACTTTTCGATTCCCAGCGCGATGATGAACCCGCCGAGGAACAGGAAGACCTGCTTGTTGATAAATGCCTGGCTGACGACGTCCGATGTCTGAATTCCAAGAAACGGAAAGGCGACAATCGGAATGAGACTGGTCGCGGCAATCGGCATGGCCTGAGTCAGCCAGAATGTCGACATCAGCGCGGTCACTGCCAGCACTCGCTGCCCCTCAACCGACATGCCGTCGGGAGTGGGAATCACCAGGAGCAACAGAAACAGCCCCGGCCCCATCCAGCGACCGATCCGGGCAGCATCCAGCGATTTCAGTTTCGACATCATCAGAGCATTTTCACAAGCGGTCGCGTCGAGGCCTTTCGGGGAAGGTGAACCAGCCAGATGAACTCTGCCCGTATCCGGCAATTCCTCATTCGAGCTGGTTCAGGCCGCCGGCACGGTACCGAAATCGAGTTGTGCCAGCGACTGTCACTCCAGAACCGCAACCGCGTCGAGTTGACCTGTCATGCGACCTTCAGGAGATCTCCGGCGGCCGAATCCAGCCGACGAATTGTGTTAAGTCTTTTGGCAGACGCATTTCGAATGAAAGCAGCTCACTGGTCAATGGATGCTCGAAGGCCAGTTCGCACGCATGCAGCGCGAGTCGCGGGCAATCGGAGGAATCGACGACTTCCGGAGATCCCACCGGTCCGCGGTAGATCCAGTCACCGCACACCGGAAAGCCGGCCTCAGAAAGCTGGATGCGGATCTGATGAGTGCGTCCGGTCTCCAGCTGACAGCGGACGACGGAAAACTCGCCCAGCGGCGCAACTTCGAGAACGTGGGTCACCGCCAGCTTGCCTTCCGTCTCAGAATCCGTGCTCCCTCGTTTGCCGTCCCCGCGATCGCGCACAAGCCGCGAGCGGAGTTCACCGATGACTGGGTGCCCCTTCACGATGGCGAGATACGTTCGACGAATCGAATGCGTGACAAACTGCTCAACAAGCTTTTGTTCGGCCTCCAGAGTTCGAGCGAACACAAGCAGCCCGCTTGTGTCCCGGTCGATTCGGTGAACCGACCGAATATTCTGGCGCCGGAGTTTCGGAGGCAGCGTCGAAAGATCACGTTCATGCCGGTCCCGCTGAGAAATCACTCGAAGCAGCACCTCGTCGAGACTGGTCTGACGCCGTCTTCGCGCGGGAGGCCAGTGAATTTCCTCGCCATGCCGAAGTGACATCATGCCGGCCGGCTTTTCCACCACGATGATGGAGTCGTCGATGTGGTGAATTGAAATGTCCTGGTCGTCGGGCGGCGCAGGAAGCGGGTTGGCGAAGAGCGAAACACGCTCGCCCGCGGCCAGCCGCCGAGATTCGTCGAGCGACAGGACTCGGTTCACCGCGACACGTCGGGTCTCGACAAGACGCCGAACCTGTGACCACGAACTCCCCTCACGAAGTTCCCGCAATGCGGCCGTGAGTGTGCTGCCAGCCAGTTCGGCCGGCACGACCCATTCCCCAGTCTCGCCAGTTGTCATTGCGGAGCCCATTACAGAAAACTATCGGCCCGCAACAACAATGGGCTTTTGAACCTGGTCTGCGGCCACTTCGATGATCTGCGGCAGCTGGTATCCTGACAGTGGATCAATTGTCAAATCGCGGCTGTCGGGGAATGCCAGTTCGGTCCCGGAGCCACCGAAGAATTCCGAATGCTGCTCGCGAATATCCTTCGGCAGATAGTTCTTCATGTTGTTCCACTGTCGAAGGTCCTCGCCAAGACGGCAGGCTTCGACCATCAGTTCTGCCGATTTTGCAAAGTACATTCGTGAGAGCTCAGCGTTTCGGCGAGCCTTCGCGAGAACACCCGCCTTGAGGTACACCTTGGACTGGATCCGATATCGAGTCGCCGTCGTCGGACATGCCGCAATCAGCTTGTCGGCATCGACGACGGAGATCCCCCCTTTGGCGGCATCTCGATTCTGAATGACCTCGACCAGCAGAAGATTGGCCTGCTCGCGATCTCCGAACCGCTGCCTGATTTCCTCAAGAATTGCTGCCGCTTCGTCAAGCTGGTTCGTTTTATGAAGCGTGTAGGCAAGGCTCGTCAGCAGGGCCTCGTCAGAGAGACCCGACCGGCGTGCGTACCTCAGCATGGCAACCGCCTGATCAAATTCGCCGTTCAGCGATCTGAGATAACCGACGAATGATGCCAGCTCACGGGTCATGTTACCGTTGATGAGTCCCTCAATTTCATCCGCTCCGCCCTGCGAAACACGCAGCTGCGCTTTCGCACGGTACAAGCCGACGATGGCGGCCCGGTTCCGGGAATCTTTCTCGATCACTTTCGCAAAAATCTGCGCCGCCTGATCCCACTGATGATTTTCAAGAAGCCCGAACGCGCTGGTCAGTTGGTCTTCATAGGTCTCCGGAATTCCGGCGACCGGCATAGGGGCCGGAGTGGGACGTTCTTCGACGATCCCAATTCCAATGACCGCTCCGAGAGAAACGACCGCTGCCGCACTCCCCCAGCGCGTCATTCGTCGTCGACCAATTTCCGCTGCATCGACCATTCGTCGTGTGCGGATTCGCTCGAGGGCATCCGCCAGTTCGTGGGCCGTTTGCGGCCGCGCTTTGGACTCGTAGCTCATGCAGTCGAGAATGAGCCGCTCAAATTCGATGTCGACTCCCGGGTTTCGGCGGCGCATCGATCGTGGCCGAACTTTCCGAACACTCAGCAGTGGGCGAATGCCGTCTTCCGCACTCTGGATGGGTCCGAACGGAAGCTGTCCGGTCAGCAGCTCGTACAGTGTCGCACCCAGACCGTACAGGTCGGTCGCCGGAGCCAGTTCGCTGTAGCCTTGTCCGGCGAAGGCTCGGATTTGTTCCGGGGCCATGTAGGGCAGCGTTCCGCCGACATTCCCAGGGCTCGCCGTCGCATCGCGTCGAAAAGCGACGTTGAAGTCGACGAGGATTGGTCGCCCCTCGCGATCGACCAAAACGTTCGCTGGCTTCAGGTCGCAGTGAACGATTCCGTTTTCGTGAGACTCAGCGAGGCCTCGCGCGAGTTCGATCGCCAGGTCGAGAACCCAGTCGGCAAACGTCGCCTGACTCCACTCTGGAGCCTCACCTGACAGTTGATTCCCTGTTCGAACCACATCCCAGACCGCTTCCGCCGATTCAGGACTACGCCCGCCCCACAGCTTTGTCACGATGTTGTGGATCGTCGTCCGGCTTCGAAACTGCATCGAAATGACGCCGATCCCTCGCCCGCTATCCCGCGTCACGTCGTACACAACACCGATGGATCGGTGGTTGAGATTCGCCAGATGCGTTGCTTCGTGAGTTTCCTGCCGGCAAAGCTTCAAGGCGACCTTGCGGCCGGGAACCTTCGGGTCGTTTGCAAGGTAGACGCGAGAAAACCCGCCGGAGCCAAGGGGTTCCAGCAGCTTGTAGCCGACAACGGTTTCGCCGACAGCCGGCCAGTCGTACTGGTCCGGTTTTCGCGAAAGGATGTCCTGAACCCAGTCGGAGTTCTCGCGAAATCCCTGATCGACGACGAGCGAATCAAGCAGGTGCGTCTGGACTTCCGGAAACCTCTGAGCGTACGTCGTCGCCGAAACGTCTTCGCCAGCATCGCGACGATCGGCGAACTCTTCAACGGCGAATTCGATGAGAGCCCGCGGATCATCGACGAGATCAGGATTCTGCTCGAATGCTTTCTCTACGCGAAACGGCTCATCCGTCGGCCAGTCCCAGATCACTTTGCTGATCGGAGACTGCGAATTCGGGTTGAGTTGCTGGAGTGTTTCGCCGCGGCCGAATTTGCCAAGAATCCAGTCAATCATGGTGAACCTGACAGCTACAGTTACAGTTAAAATTCTGAATCATCCCGTGGTACTGAAAATGGCCCAGCCGTCGACCAATTCCTCAGCGGGAAAACAGGTCGCCAAGCTGATGCAGCACTCGGCGGACAGCCCGTCCGGAATAGCTGGTTCGCTCAGCAATTTCTTCACTCGTGTGTCCACTGACTTTCAGCTCAAGAATCGTCCGTCGATCCGAAGACAGTCCCTGAGTTTTCTGCTCCCACTCGTCCTTAACAGCCACCTGCGCACTGGGGGACGGACCGGGATCGATCAGTTTATAGCGATCGGCCGTCTGGCTGTCCTGAATTGCACATTCGCGATCGACATCGTTTCGTTGAGCTCGCAAATGGCGGTTCTGGTCGACAAGCTTGTTGCAGGCAATGCGTGTGAGGTATCGCATCAGATGCTCAGGAGATTCCAGCTTCGCAATGCGGTCCATCTGAGCAAACACAGACTGCCATACCGACTGCAGGCAATCTTCGGTGCTGTAGAGAATCTTCATCTTGCGACTGCGGAACCGACGTCGGATCGCGCGGCAGATGTGTGGCCCGTAACGGTTCACCAGTTCTTCCGCTGCGGTCACGTCCCGATCCTGAAGCCGGTCGAGGAGTTCTCTGAAATGATCCTGTTTTTTGATCTTGGCCTGCTGTGATTACCTGCCCGGCGAGAATAAAACAGATGGCATCTTTGTCCGGCCGGTCCCAGAGAACCTCAAAAATCAAACGGCTTCTTTCTGAACCAGAGGCAGACGCAACCAGTATGAGGAATCCCGCAGCAGATGTTCAAGTAACGATCGCCGATTGTGCGCTTTTCCGTTCACATTGGAATGTGAACACAAGATTACATGTTTGCGGGAATTCACCGAAATCACCGCAAACCAGCTATCATCCCGGAGTTCGCAGCCAGCAGCGGCGTATCCCGGATTGCCTGCACGCGGACTGAGACGCCCGGAAATCGATAGAAGCACCACCATTCTGACGGCAACGTCAATTTCGAAATGGACCCACCAGCTTCTCATTGAGCGATCTTGTCTCGCGCCTCAATCACAACTACGGTGACTGTCAAGCAAGTCTTTCGCCTGAACTTCGGCGGCGTAGATTCGGCGAGCCTGTTATCGAAGACCCCGATCTCCAGGCTCCCAACTGGAAACCTCATGACGGACCTTTACATCGGCCTTGCGATCATGATCGCTGCCAGTCTCGCAGTGCTTGGGCTGACGGTGAAATGGACGAAGCCGTTGACGAAGCGAGCTGTCACGCTGACCGGTGTCCTTGCCGCGCTCCTTCTGCTGGCCTACCTTCGGTTTATCTGGAAGACGGCCTTGCTGTCCGAGCTGCTTCCATTCACGTCGATCGTCATTTTGAGCAACTGGTTTCCGTTCGCCGCAGCATTCCTGGCGGGCATCACCTGGACTCACGGATACGGTACGAAGAAGCGGCGAGTCATATTCGGACTGACTCTCTACACGATCGCGGTTTTCTCGATGGTCGAACCGATCCTCGGGCAGCCTCCGCGTTGCTTCGACAAATGGCAGTCGCACGAGAAGTACTCATTTCCAATCAGTCGCCAGACTTCCGGCTACTCATGCACAGCGGCGGCCGCGGCGACGCTGCTGCGACTGAACGGGATCCCGGCTCAGGAATCAGAGATGGCCGAACTGTGCCTCACACGACGAGGCACGACATGGCAGGGACTTTACCGAGGCCTCAAACTGAAGACCGCCGGGCATCCGTTCCGGGTCGAGATCATTGAGTGCCGGTTGTCCGAACTGAAAAACCGCCTTCCCGCACCAGCAGTCATTTCGGTCGGCATCGATCCGGACAAACCATACTCTCGCGAATACGTCTACGCCTGGGGCTGGCAGCCAGGTATGAGGCACTCCGTCGTCCTGCTCGGCTTCAACAAAGACACAGACCGAGCCGCCGTCGCTGACCCAAGCGTCGGTTTCGAAGAGTGGAACGCGCGCGACATGGAAACTCTCTGGCGAGGCCGCGCGGTCTGCCTGGTTCCGATCGCTGCCGACTGACACTCGCGAGTCTCAGGAACTGGGAAGGCGAGGCGCCTGCGGAACCGCAGGCGCGCAGCAGCCCGTCCTGACACGAAGTCTGAGTCCAGTCGAAAGCCAATCAACAGCCCTCGAGTCCAGCGGGATTACTTCAACCGGTGCTGATCGACGATGTCCCAGTCGACGTCGATGCCCAGGCCTGGCCGGTCGGTGATCTCGACGAACGGGCCTTCGATTCGGATCGGCTCTTTGACGATGCGGACTTCGTGGTAGTCAGGCCCGAGGATGTCGCCTGGGTACTCGTCCAGTTTCACGTTCGAACTGGCGATCGCCACGTGACACATCGCGGCGGTGGCGATGTCGAATTCCAGATTGGAGCCGATGCTGCACGCCACCCCGTGCCGTTCGGCCAGCGAGATAATCTCGCAGCACTTCCGGATGCCGCCGTTCTTTCCGGGGTAGACGCTGATCACATCGCACGCGTCGTTGCGGAGACACTCCCGCGCGTGGGCCAGGTCAAAGACGATGTCGTCGGCCATCGTCTTTGTCGGACGGATCGCCTGCCGGACTTCGGCGAGCGCTGCGTAGTCGCCGTTTGTCGTCGGTTGCTCGAACAAAGCCACGTTGAATTCCCGCATCCGCTCGAACGATGAGATCGCAGTCGGAGCGTCCCAGCCACAGTTTGCGTCGATGACGAGTTCCCGGTCGGGGCCGATGACCTCTCGGACAATGCGAACCCGCTCGACGTCTTCGTCGGGAATCGTGCCGACTTTGACTTTGATTGTGGAGAATCCTTCCTCGACGAGTTCGCCCGCTCGTTTCCTCGCCCGGTCCGGAGGGTAGGCTCCCATCGAGAAGCGACACTTAATTTCGCGCGGCTTGACCGCTCCGCCGAGCAAATCGTAAACAGGTTTCCCAGCCGCTTTGCCCTGGATATCCCAGCAGGCCATTTCGATTGCTGACTTGGCGAACCAGTTGAAGGCCGTTGCCTTGTCCATCGTCAGATCGATTCCCGCGACGTCGTGCGGGTCGGCTCCGATCAGCCTGGGGGCAAGGATTCTGTCGATCATCGCGACCGTTCCCCAGACGGTCTCGCCACTCCACCGCTCCATGACGGTCGCCTCGCCGACACCGTCGATTCCCGCATCGGTCTCGACCCGGACGATGACATATTTGGAAACGTGGTGTTGACCGAGGGCCGAGATCATGCGGCGTTCCGGCTTAAGCGGAATCTCGACGGCGTGGCTGGTGATCCGAGTGATTTTCATCGTTGCGTCCTTGTCCATAAGATGCAGGCCGATGAGAGGCCCGCGTCGCGGGATCGTGGCAGATTCCGTTGGGATCGTCACGCTCGCTGTCGGATCAGTCGCCTCGCGAATCAATTTTCCTCACCGCATTCGACGGCCGAATTCCCACAGCCGACGTCAACACCTGGCCGGTAGAAATTTCACGTGGCTCGAATTTTCCTATCTCTCACGATCCTCGGCACGCTGTTGATTGGCGTTGCGTTTTTCTTTGGCCTCAACATTGGCGACCCTCGGGAAATCACTCAGGCAAAGGCCGTCGACACGCACATGATGCTCGGCCTGGGCGGGCTGATGTTCGCAACCCTCATTCACGCCATCGTGTTTACCTATTTCATGGGGACCGGCCGGTGGCTCGAGGAAACGTCGCTGGCCTACAAACTGCCGTCGAGTTTTCATGACGAGAGCCGGCAATTGAAATCTCGACTGCTCATCAAAATCACCGGCTGCCTGCTGCTGCTGATTCTGACCGGTGCGATGGGAGCAGCAGCCGACCCGGCCTCACCGGTTTCCTTTGAGGGAGCACTCAAGCTTTCTGATTCGACCGTCCACCTGATCGTCGCCTCAGTCGCGGTCCTGCTGAACGTCCTGACTGGAATTGCCGAGTTCCAATCGATCGAGCGAAACGGCGGGATCATCGAAGAGGTTCTTGGCGAGGTCCGCCGAATCCGTACCGAAAAAGGCCTGCCCGTCTGACGACGCTCGCTTAACCAGGAACAACGCATGGAACGTGGCATCAGTGTCCTTGGTCTGTTTGTGATGCTGGGCCTTGCCTGGGCGATGAGCAACAACCGTCGGCAGATCAACCTCCGCCTTGTGGCCGGAGGCCTGCTGCTGCAACTCGGGTTTGCACTGCTGATTCTCAAAACTGAGCCAGGGCGCAATCTATTCAACTGGCTCGGGGACCTGTTCCGCAGCATGCAGAGCTTTACCGATGCCGGAACCGGCTTGCTGTTCGGCATCAATCAGGCCGACGCTCCGCCGGATCAGATGTTGCTTCGAACATTCGCGTTCGGAGTTCTGCCGACGATCATTTTCTTTTCGGCGTTGATGTCTGTGCTGTACCACCTGGGCCTGCTCCAGGTCGTCGTGCGAGGCATGGCGTGGCTGATGCAGAAAACGCTCGGCACGTCCGGAGCCGAAACACTTTCGGCGGCCGCAAACGTCTTCGTCGGGCAGACAGAAGCACCGCTCGTCATTAAGCCGTACCTCGCGAAGATGACCGAGTCGGAACTCATGGCTCTCATGGTGGGTGGGTTCGCGACGATCGCTGGCGGAGTTCTCGCCGTTTACGTCTCGATGGGAATCGACGCGGGGCATCTGCTGACCGCTTCGGTCATCTCGGCACCGGCGGCACTGGTCATTGCCAAAATCATGATGCCCGAAACCGGGACGCCCGAAACGGCGGGTGGGCGGATTCCAGAGATTCCCAGAACTGCCGGCAATCTGATCGAGGCCGCGACGCAGGGAACGAGCGATGGCCTGAAGCTGGCGCTCAACGTCGGTGCCATGCTCATCGCCTTTACGGCACTTGTCGCGCTGCTGGATGCTCTTGTCGGCTGGACGGGAACGTTGTTCGGTCAGGTCGGGGAGGACGCCTGGAGTCTCGGGCTGCTGTTCGGTTATCTGTTTGCTCCGATCGCGTTCTGTCTGGGAGTTCCCACGGAGGACACTCTGCACGTGGGGCAACTGCTCGGCCTGAAGATGGCCACCAACGAATTTCTGGCTTACGACCAGATGCAGAACTGGGTCAAGAACACAGAGGACGGCGTCGAACTCAGCATGCGGTCACGGATCATCCTGACGTACGCCCTGGCCGGATTCGCCAACGTCGCGTCGATCGGGATCCAGATCGGCGGGATCGGAGCACTCGTCCCCGAGAGGCGGTCGGACCTCGCCCGGATTGGCGTGAAGGCAATGCTCGGTGGAACGCTGGCGTGCTTCATGACGGCGTGCATTGCCGGGGCATTGATCGGTGACCCGCCAGCCGAAGCAGAAAAACCAAACGCGACCGCTGAAGAACCGACGGACGTGTGACACGCCGAATCGCGGCCAGGTCGTGTCTCTCGCCTACAGAAACTGGTCACTCTGGAGCGCTTGCGGCTCGGCGGCAGCCGCGCACTGCCATTTCGCTTACGAGACCTCGTCGTTCTCCAGACACGTTGCCTACGCGTTTTTGACCTCGAAGATTGCTTCGATTTCGACACCCGGTCCGGTTGGCAGTGAGGCGAACCCCAGCGCGCTGCGAGCGTGAAAGCCGTCGCCTTCTTTGCCGAAAATTTCGTGCAGCAGGTCCGAGCAGCCGTTAATCACCAGGTGCTGATCGGTGAAGTCCTGCGTGCAATTGACGCAGCCCAGGACTTTGATGACTCGCAGTCCGTCGAGCGTTCCGTGCTCGTCGCGGACCGAATTCAGAATCTTCACGGCACATTCTTTCGCCGCGGCATATCCCTGTTCGACGCTGAGGTCGCGACCGAGTTTGCCTTTGATGTCGCTGGTGTGGCCGGACGTCATCAGCAGATTGCCCGTCCTGATGCACAGGTTGAGGTAGCCGGGTGTGACGGGCGAGAACTTGATGCCCAGTTCCTGAGCTTTCTTGTCAGCACTCATGTAGTCCCTCCTGATGTCGGTGGATCGTATTCGACGACGGCCGCAGATGAGCCATCGAGTTTTTACAACTGGAAGATGGTGGCAGGTTGGCTGATCGTGCGCCCTCGCTAACTCGCTTTGAAGTTGCGCGTCGGGTTTCCTGGCTGCTTGCGCTCGCGCGAGCAGAATATTTTGTGACCTGGTCTTACGAAAGTGACTGCCCTGAGCGATGTTTGAGGAATGACTGAATGCCATCCTTCGGCGTGCCGTCCGCGTTGATTAGCCCAGCGTTCGGGAATTCGTGCGGAGCTTTGTCGGACAGGTGGCTCCAGTAGATTCCGACAACCGACTGTTTCGCCATCAGCAGCGAGACCATTTTATCGATCCACTTCGCCTGTTCGGCGTCGCTGCACGACTCGGCCCGAACCGTCAGGTCACTGGTACTTGCCGGGTCGGGGAGCGCCGTGGACGGGTAGGCCAGGGTCACGCTGAGCGGTACTTCGAGCATGCTCCATTGGTCGATCAGCCGGGACGTGTCGAGCAGGTCGCGCGGCAACGCGGACTGGTCGTTGTATCCGGCGGCGATTTCGAGGTTCACGCCGGAGAGGCCCACACCGCATCGCAACAGGGCGTCGACAAACTGAATCGGAGACAGACGGTGTTCGCCCGCCGCCTGATACGCGCCCCACGGCTGCTCGATCCGAATCTGCAGTTGAGCTTCCTCATCGACTTGTCGCGCCACTTCCAGAGTCTTCGCGACAAGAGTCAGCCGCTCCTCTTCGTTGAGATTGAAAGCGCCGCCGGTATTGACTCGCGATGACACTTCCCAGATGCGGACCCGCCCCAGGTAACGGTTGATCGCAGTCTCGACAAAGTCGGATAGAAAACTCTGCAGGTTGAAGAAATCGTGCCCCCACTGCTTCAGCCACTCGGGCAGTCCATTCTGCGACAGATTCAGCAGTGGGCCGCCTCGCAGCAGCATTCTGTTTTCTGTGCCCCACTCAACAAGCTTGTCGAGCAGATCCCAGTCGTACTCACCTTCCTGCTTCTCGATCTGCTTCCATTCGATCGGGACGGCCGCTGATGTGAAGGCCTGCTGAAAGATTTCACCGTGCGCTTCGATATCGGCGTCGCAGTTGATTTCGCAGCTGAACGAAACGGGCAGTTGCGGACTTCGTTTCAGGCGAACCATCAAACGCTGCCGGACGTACGCCGTTGTCAGCAGCTCGGCCGCTTCGAGCGATCTGGCGATGGCCATGTCAGCCAGAGCCGCGACTTTTGCCACATCTGGTTTCGCGGCGGTTGCCTGGGCGAACAGCGAGTGCGCTTCGCGATGGACTTCTTGAAAGTTGTCGGGAACGGTCATTCCGAGCGCTTCCCACGTCGCCAGCTGGTTTCTCAACTGAACGATGCGTCCTCGCGCCAGTTCCAGAGCAAGGATATACGGGTCGTCGCTTTCGCGCAGACTGGCTGTGCAGATGACCGGGCGGCCGAAACCCTCAACCGGGTAAGAAATATGAAGTTTTCCGCTGTCGGAATTCACCCGACGAATCTCGACCTGACCGGGGGTCGGTTCAATGCGAGCGGGGAAAACGCGGCCGTCAAATCCGCTGACGTAAGCACGTCGCGCGTCGGAATCCGGGTCGAGCAGCCCCTCGGGGTGAACGGTAAACCTCATGACCCCCATGCTGGAGAATCCTGTTTCGATTGTGGGGCAGCGTGAGATCCGAAACGGCACGCCAGAGATGATCAGTGAGAGACCCGTTTGGACCGATGTCAGCCTGCCCGCTGCCAACGATCGTCTGATGTGAATTCGATATTTCTCTGCGGCCTGAATCCCGTGTCCGCTCTGAAAACAGCGGTTTCAACCGCACAGAAGGAGTGAGTGTAGCCCTCGCCGGATTCATGTTCAAGAAAGTCGATGACGGATAGACTCTGCCGCAGATGACTGTGCTGCAAGCAGTTACGGTGATTGAGCTTCCTCCGAAATCCAGCCTGGCCCGTGGTCGTGAGTGGAACTGCCGAGTTGAGTTGAGAACCGACGTGGCGACGCGGCATCACACGAAGCGTGAATAAATGTCCGAGGCTGTCAATCCTGTCAAAAACAGAACAGCATCACCCAGCACTGATCGAACCCGAATTCCGAGACACGTCATGGCCGACGCCTTCCTGAAAAGCTCACTACCCGGGCTGACCGCCCGAACCGGCAAGGTGAGGGACATTTACGAATTCGACGACCGGCTGCTGTTCATCGCGACGGATCGAATCAGCGCTTTCGACTGGGTCCTTTCGACTGGCATCCCAGACAAAGGGCGAGTGCTCACACAGGTCAGCAACTTCTGGTTCAACCGGCTTGACGTCGCCAATCATGTGCTGAGCCTCGACCCGAGTGACGCCCCACTTCCGCCCGGCACCGATGTCGAGCCGCTTGTCGGGCGCAGCATGGTCGTGCGAAAAACCCAGGTCGTCCCGATCGAGTGTGTCGTGCGAGGTTACCTCGCCGGGTCCGGCTGGAAGGAGTACCAGCAGAGCCAGACGGTCTGCGGCATCGCACTCCCGTCGGGACTCGTCCTGGCCGACCGGCTTCCCGAGCCGATCTTTACGCCGGCCACGAAAGCGGAATCCGGTCACGACGAGAACATCTCGTTTGAAGAGACCGCCAGTCAGATCGGCACGGAACTGGCGACTCAACTGAAAGAGCTCAGCATCGAGATCTATTCGACTGCCGCAGACTACGCACGTGAGCGAGGCATCATCCTCGCCGATACAAAGTTTGAGTTCGGCCTGCTCGACGGCGAGATCATTCTCATCGACGAGGTGCTGACTCCGGACAGTTCGCGATACTGGCCCGCCGACCGTTACGCTCCGGGACAGAGCCCGTTTTCGTTCGACAAACAGTTTGTGCGGGACTGGCTCGAAACCACCGGCTGGGACAAAAACAGCCCGCCTCCGAAAATGCCGGACGAAATCGTGACGAAGACTCGCGAGAAATACGTCGAGGCCTGTACGCTGATTACTGGTCAGGAGTTTGAATGGGCATAGGATTTCGGCCCGCCACAAACGCTAGACGAGGTCAACGGTGTCCACAAATACTGATGAAGAACAAACTTCTCCTTCACAGGACCCGTCAAGGAATGCGATTGCGATTGCCACAGTCTTATGTGCGTTTGGCATGTATTGGTTGGACTGTCGAATTCAGCTCCAACCATGGACTATCGCGATACTGACTTACTGCTCCGCGGTAGTGATCACCTTCATTCCCGTTTTTGTGTTTTGTGGCGATCCTCAAAAAAGTGCAGCTGCACGATGGAGGGAATTCTTTCGAAGACTCTCCTCACTTCACGGAAGAACAAAAGCAAGAACTTAAGCAGCACTTTTCGCGGCTCGCCGGTACGCTTGGCTACTGGAAAAACACCGCCGCCAAATTTCAACGGTTCCACTACTACTGCCTGATGTGGACAATTCCGTCGTCCGTGCTCATTCCAGTTCTAACGCAGTCGATAGGTTCCGGATCGGAGGACGGCCCACGGTTGCTGGTCACCATCATGTCGGTAGTCACGGCCATGCTGATGGCATTTACCGCGGATTAAAGGTGGAAGAAAACTTCAAGGCGTTTCGGCATGGCGAATCAGAATTCTACGACATGTACCGCCGGCTGCTCGATCGCCCGAGTTCGTTCGGCGATCGTTTTGAGAAGCAGTTTGCGAAGTACGCAGCGGATACAGAGACGCTTCGACGAAACGTTCGGAATGCCGAAACGAATAATCTGGCGATGCTGGATGACGGCAAGCAGACTTTGAAAGACGGAACGTTGCCCTGACATGGTCCACCGATATCCACGCGAAGAGTTGACGATTGCTCACAGAGTCACCCCCGTGTGAATTCTGACTGTTGGACTTGACCGAAATTGAAGACTTGCCAACAAGCCATTCGCGACCTGGACTGGGTGCTCACGTCCCCCACCCTTATCTCTCCGTCGCATGTGGCCGAAGAGATCTCCGACTCGATCGAGCCAACAAATCTCAATCAGTTTCAGAATGAACTGGCGGAATTCATCCATCGCGAATCGCCGCGTCGAGATCAGTACAGAGTGGGTCGCTATTTCGAGCAACTGGTTCTGTTCTACCTCAAGCACATTCGACAGGTTGAGATCGTTGCCAGCGGTCTTCAGATCCGGGATGGCAGCCGAACGGTCGGTGAGCTCGACTTTGTTTTCCGCGATGAGCAGGGACGACTGCAGCACTGGGAAACCGCCGTCAAGTTTTACCTTTTTCATCCCGATCCAACGGAATCCGGCAACCACCTGATCGGACCGGACTCACGTGACAATTTCGAGAAGAAAATGCAGCGGCTGTTTGAGCATCAACTGCCTCTCAGCAACAAGCCATTCCCCGACATCGCCGAACGGCACGCGTTTGTCAAAGGGCGAGTCTTCTACCACCCGGAATTCCTGCCGCCCACATCGCTGCCCGATCTCCTCTCGCCAGACCACCTTCGAGGCGTCTGGCTTTATCGTCGGGACCTGGACTGGCTCAGCCGGCTCGCCGAGTCGAGCGGTAGCGGCATGGCGAGAATCGTTCAAAAACCGCTCTGGCTATCACCGGACATCGTGACAGACACGCCGAGTGACCTGACTGCAAAACAGCTCGTTCCCGTCGAAAATCTGCAGGCCCAGCTTAAGCAGCACTTTCGCGAGTCATCGTCTCCGCGACTGGTCAGCCTGCTCGCGCGACAGTCTGGCGAGTGGCGAGAAGTTGAGCGGGTTTTCGTCGTCGCCGAATCGTGGCCCAACGACAGGTAACGCGACCGGCCATCCGAACGGCATCGCGACGACAGGTTCAGCTCAGTCTTCGACCGGCATGCTGGCGGGTTCCCAGGAAAACTCGATCGCTCGGCCGCAGGCGTCGCAGCGGCACTGTTCTCCGATCAGCCGAAGCTGCGTGACCGGTGCGCTGCAGTTGGAGCATTCCTGAATATCGAGCTGATGGAAGAAAGCTTCCGTCGTGAAGAATTCGCCACGGCCGCGATCGAAGTAGCCCTCGACAAGACCTTTGCTCACACACTTGCTGATGAGCATTTCCGCTTTGAAAACTGTGACTCCCAGTTCGCGTGCCAGCCGGCTGACCTTGCTTCGCCGATGGCTGTTCAGAAATGTGGCAATCATCCCGGTCTCCTGGAACCTCTTGACGAGCGTCCAGAAAACGAACCCGACGAACCCGAAAACGGCCCCGACAACAAACACAATTTTCGCGGGGAGCCACAGGCCGAGCAGAAACGCCAGCAGCGGCGCGACGATCAGAGCACACACGGTTCCGAGGCTCGAAAACACGATGCCAGGCACAAAGAGCGGAGTCGTCGACGGGATCGGGCGAGCTGGCATGCTGTATCTCGAAGAGTGTTAACAGCCCGTTGAAAAAGCTCGTTGAATCACAACTCATCCGCTGAGCCGTCTGCGTCGCAACCGTACGGCCAATTGTTTCGATGTCGACTCAAACTTCAAGCGGACGTCACGGCCTGATTGAAAGGAAACCGCACTGGTCACGACACTTGTCGGAAACAACCGACCGTGCGACCCTGCGAGCGGCATCTGAAATCGGCCTCCAACCGCCACCTCGAAGAATTCAGATAGAGAACTCACAATGACAGACACACATTCAAGACGCAGGTTCCTTCAGACGTCGGTGGCGCTCACTGCCGCCAGCTGCGTGGGTGAAGTATTTTCGGCCGGGAAAGAAGCAGAGGAGGCTGAAAAAGTCTCGCGTATCGACACTCATTTGCACTGCTTTGCCGGAAGCGAGGACTCACGGTTCCCTTATCACAAGCAGGCTCCGTATCAGCCCGACGCAGCGGCCACTCCGGAGCACCTGCTTAAGTGCATGGACGGAGCCGGTGTGGATTTCGCCGTCGTCGTGCATCCCGAGCCGTATCAGGACGACCACCGTTACCTTGAGCACTGCCTGAAGGTTGGCAAGGGTCGGCTGAAGGGAACGCTGCTGCTGTTCTCCGATGTCGAAGGCTCGCTGGAAAAGATGCCCGAACTGGTGAAGCAGCTGGACGTGGTCGCCGCGCGAGTTCACGCGTACGCCCCCGACCGCCTCCCGCCGTTCGGCAAGCCCGAGCTGAAACGACTGTGGCGAACGGCCGGCGAGCTGGGCCTCGCACTGCAGCTGCATTTCGAACCGCGCTACGCAACCGGCTTCGAGCCGCTGATCCAGGAATTCCGCGACACGCAAGTGATCATCGACCACCTCGGCCGCCCGTTCCAGGGCACGCCAAAGGAACACGCGACCGTCATCAAATGGTCCAGGTTCCCCAACACGGTGATGAAGCTGTCGGCGATCCCCGCTCAAAGCAGCTACCCGCACCGCGACATCAAGCCGATCATCCGCAGCCTGACCGACGCCTTCGGAGCCGACCGCATGATCTACGGCGGAGGCTTCAACGCCGACGCCACGCCCGAATCCTACAAGGCCGCCTTCGAACGAGGCCGCTCCTTCATCGACCACCTTTCCACGAAAGACCAGGCGAAAATCCTCGGCGGAACAGCAGCGAAGCTCTACGGATTCAAATAACCGGAAGGAGGCGAAGGATGTCGCGACGACTCCGGAGACCGACGATGACTTCGATTCAACTGCCGTTGCTTCTAATAATCGTTCTTCTGCAGGCTTCGCTGGCCTCGGCTCAGCTACCTGTGGAACCACTCGACATCGGACACGAGCCGCAGTTTCTGTTTGATGGCCACATCGTCGATAATCACTGGGCGATTCGGTACAAGCGGCAGGCGGTCACGCGGGTCTTTCATCAGGCGACAAAGCACGGTGAGCCTGTCCTGAAGGGGGATCAGCCCAGCTTTTTATGGGTTGTCCGTGATGACCAGGCCGGGCTGTTTCGGATGTATTACCAGGCCAACTTTCGCAGCGATGTGGCCGACGCGGACGCGGGGCGGAAGTACACAACTCGGATTGCGTATGCCGAGTCGAAGGACGGCGTCGAGTGGACTCGGCCAGACCTGGGGTTGTTCGCTTTTCACAAGACGAAGCCGAACAACGTGGTGATCGCCCGGGAAGGCCAGCCGGACTTTGAAGCGGCCGGGCCAGTGATTCTGGAAGTTCCCGAAGAGGACCGGCGAGGTTTTCGCTGGCTCATGCTGTACCGCGCGAAGGGGCGAGGGCTCGGCGAGGCCAGTGGGATTCACGTTGCCGGCTCGAACGACGGCGTCCGCTGGAAGCCCGAGGACGATCAGGTGATCGCTCATCTGCACAGCGATCATCACAACACGATTTCGTGGGATCCTCTCCGGCACGAATTCGTGATGTTCTGCCGGGCGAAGCACATCTATCGAGCGTTCGGCGAAGAGATGCTCGATACCGGAGCCTCGCGCCGGGTCGCGCGGTTCACCAGCCCGAAACTGTGGACCGACTGGATGGCTCAGGAAGACCGCTGGCCGCAGACGGTCCTTGTCCCGGACGAGATCGACAGCGAAAAACACTTCAACTTCTTTTACGGCATGCCGACCGTGCATCGGCACGGCGTCTACTGGGGATTCCTCGAACCATTTCGCATGAACGATTTCATTCAGACGGAACTGGCCGTCAGCCGCGACGGCGTTCACTTCACGCGGTTCGCCGACCGACCGCCGATCATCCCGTACGGCAAGGAAGGTTCGTGGGACGACGAAATGATCTTCGCCAGCCCGGGCTGGGTGGAAGTTGGCGACGAATGGTGGATTTACTACAGCGGCTGGGACGGACCTCACGGCACGACCGATCGCACGGGAGCCATTGGCCTGGCGAAGATCCGCAAAGAAGGCTTCGTATCAATGCGAGGCCCGGCCGGTGGCGGAGTCGTCTGCACGCGAGTCCTCCGCTGGCCGGGCGGCGATCTGATCGTCAACGCCGACTGCGGCGATGAAGGCGTCCTGCGAGTGCGAATCAGCGAACCTGGCCGCAAACCGATCGCCAGCCTGAACTACGACGACTGCGAAGAATTCCGTGGCAATTCGGTCTCACACCAGGTCAAGTGGAAGGACGCTTCTATCTCGGCGCTGAAGGACAAGCTCGTCCGGCTGGAGTTTTACCTTCAGAACGCAGACCTCTACACATTCCGCGCGGCCGTAGTGGATTCACGGAAGGGGAAGCGTTAACTCGCAACTCAAAAATCTTTTCGAGTGACGTAGACGCAAGTCACTGTGAGCATCACCGCCAGGAAGGCCAGGTTGCTCCAGATGGGTTCCCAGATGTCGAGGACGACTCGGTCCGCTGTCAGATCTGCCTCGTCGTCAGTCGCGGCGGTTTCCTGTTTCGTCAACAGCCATTTTACAACGTCTTCCATCTCGCCCGGTTTCGGGAAGATCGTGTAGACCGGATCGATCCCCCACAGGTAAAGATTCTCCAGAAAGTCCGGCTGCTGAGCGAAGCGGGCTTTTTCCGTCATCGACTCCGGGCTGTCGTACTGAATCACTTTCCCAAACCCGGTGCTGACGAAGAGCGAATTGTCCGGGCCAAATGCGACGGCCGAGATGTCTCTTTGCCCTGCCGGCTCTCGCGAGCCAGGCTGATCGGCCTGCGTGTCGTACAGCCACAACCGGCGATGGTGAAACAGCACGGCGAGCCACCGGCCATCGGGTGAGGACTGAATGTCGCGCGGCTGATTCCGCCCGAACGGCGAATACTCACCGACCGCTTGAAGCGTTTTCGCATCGAGGATTGCGATCGAGCCGTCTTCGCTGGCGAGGACGACACGCGAGCCAGCGCGACCGATCAGCGACTGATCCGTCCTGGGCCATTCGAGGCTCGTCTTCACTTCGTACTGGCCTTTTACGTTACGCGTTAACAGTGCGAGCTTCTGACCCGAGCGGACGGCAAGCTCGCCCTTTGCGGCATCGTGGCTCGCGGCAAACGGAGATTTCCATTCCAGCGTGTCATCGTCAATTCGTACAAACTTCGCGGCCTGGCCGAACCCCGGCACTTTCATTCCGAAGACCTCGAGGCCTCCATCGCCCGCTTCCGGGTCGCCGTCGAATCGATGCAGCCCCCCGGTTCCGGCCACCAGAATCTCTCCGTCTCGACCGATCGCCAGCATCCTCACTCCGCTGGGAACGGCGATGCTTTCGACCGGTTTCCAGTCGCCGTCGCGAGGTGCCACAACGAGCTTCGGTGTGCTGCGCATCCAGCGATTTCCACCGCCGCTGCGAACGGCGACAAGCCGGCTGTTGGGACTGTCAAAATACGGCCCAACCATCGGATAGCCACCGCCGCCGGGACCTCGACGTCGCTCGCCGAACACCTCCACCCAGGTATTCTCGTCGGTACGCCACTCGAAGCCGCTGCCCTGCCGATTTGTGACGATCAGCGAATCCTCGGCGGGAACAATCACTGCCGTCCGGCGCGCATTCAGAAACCACTCGTCCAGCGCCGACTTCGCGACGCCAACAATGAAGCAGACGGCCCAGAACAGAATCGACACGACGATCGATACGACGGCGTTTCTCCAGATGACGGCGGCGAGAGTCGAGACGGAGTAGTAAATCGCAAAGACGAAAACAAAGACCGGAATCGTCCACAGCAGACCGCTGCTCCAGAGGCCGAACCGCCAGCCGATGACGAGCCACAGTCCGGCGATCAGAAACACCGTGTTGAGCAGGATGAAAACACAGCCGCCGAAAAACTTGCTGAGAAACAGGAACGGTCGCGACACCGGCTTGCTGAGCAGCAGATCGATGGCCCCCGCGTCGAGCATCTGCGGCACAATCGACGCGGTCACCAGGAGCGCGATAAAGACGCCGAGGTTTCCGACCAGGCGGCTCACCACGAACGCGATCACCGTCTCCGCGATCTGGTGCAGCTGGTCCTCGGTAAGCGGCACTTCATCGCCAATCGGGTACCACAGATACACAAACTGAACGGCGTCCTGCCCGGCGCCTTCGATGAAGTCGCGAAACGCCACGTCAAAAACAAGCCGGGTGAACCGCGCGTGCCGCTCGTCGTCGAGCGAGTCGAGTCCGCTCTGTCGAATCTCAGCCGCTTCAGCCCCGAGCCTGACGGACTTGAAAACGTCTTCGTTGTAGAACTCGCGCGAGTGCAGTTGCCGGTTGATCTCGTTACGCAGTCGACCCGCCGCTCTCATGCGGGAGCCTCGCCCGCCGTCTTCCTCCTTCAGATTCGTAAGCTCTTTCTGAAAGTCCTCTGGCAGTTTTGACCACAGATAGCCGGCCGGCGTGTCCGGTTTGTCCCGATGATCGATCAGGTGCTGCACCAGTGCCGTCGGATCGCGCAGATCTTCCCAGTGAATCGCGATGGCGACCGTCTTCTCGTAGCCGAGCGGAGCGACCAGCGCGAGGAACAGCGAAATAAGAATCAGGACGATCCACAGAACCCGCGTGGCGAGAGCTTCTCGAAACGAATCGCGGATCACAGCAAGGTAAGGTCGCATGAGGAATCCAGGCTGAGGACGCTGTCAGTTCTTGTCGTCCGCGTTGGTGTCTGCGGGGCCGGGCGTGAGGCTTTCGGATTTCATCTCCGAATCAGGGCTCTCGCTGTCAAGGTTCTCGCTGTCAAGGTTCTCACTGCCGATCAGTTCCAGAAATGC
The DNA here is from genome assembly GCA_027623235.1 of Planctomycetota bacterium. GTDB lineage: Bacteria > Planctomycetota > Planctomycetia > Planctomycetales > Planctomycetaceae > JAQBVJ01. The sequence goes on along the minus strand of JAQBVJ010000005.1, from coordinate 15,886 downwards.
CTGCTCCAGCGTCTGCCGGTTTCTCGACATCGACACGATGCTGATGCCCGCCTGGCGGATTCCATCGACGGTCCTGTCGATTTCCGACTGCGAACACGGAGCCACTGTGACCGTTGTCGTTTCGGCATTCCGGCTGGCGACCTGCGGTCCGAGGTCGCTGAGTACCGCCAGCGTCGCGGCTTCGTCAGCGACGAGTTCGAAGATCAGCCTGGTTGATGAGCCCTGGGTCAGGTCGTGGATCGGCCCGACATGGCGGACCCGTCCGTGGTTGAGCACAGCGACTCGATCAGCAACCAGTTCGATTTCCTGCAGCAGATGACTGTTGAGGAACACGGTCCGGCCCTGCTCCTTGAGCTGAAACAGCGTCTTGCGAATGTCCGCCCGGCCGATCGGATCCACTCCGTCCGTCGGTTCGTCCAGAATCAGCACATCCGGGTCGTGCAGCATCGCCTGAGCCAGACCCAGCCGCTGCAGCATGCCCTTCGAGTAGCTCTTGACCGGGGTCGAGCCCCACTTGCCCAGGCCGACGGTCTCGAGCAGTTCGTCGCGTTTCCTGCGAATCTCCCGGCCGGGCACGTGGCTGAGTTGACCGTAATAATCGAGAGCGGTGAATCCGGTGAGGTGCCGCGGAATGCGGTGATTTTCCGGCAGATAGCCAATCCGCATTCGGCCTCGCCGATCACCCGCCGGAAGACCGAGCACGCTCGCCGATCCCTCCGTGCGTTTCACAATGCCCAGCAGAATCTTGATGAGGGTTGTTTTGCCGGCTCCGTTTGGACCAAGCAGCCCGAAGATCTCACCCGGCTGGACGTCGAACGAAACGCCCTGCAGAGCCTCGATTTTTCTTCTCCGGATCAGACCGCTGCGATACGTCTTTCGCAGGTCAGAGACGGACACGACCGGTGATGTCATAGGTGTTCTCCGCAGGCACTTTCAGCCAGGGTGGCCGTTACCACTGTACTCGCCTTCGGTCGAAGTTGTTTCGGCGCTGCCGAGACAGCCTCGCCTCCCGAACTGCGGTTTCACCCGCTCAGACGATCGGCTCGCCTCGGTAACACCGGTCCAGAATCTGCATCGTGTGCAGCACCGGCAACGGCTTCTCCTGCCGATCCAGATGAGATTCGATTTGAGTCATGCAGCCGATGTTGCCCATCGCGACGACCTGAGCTCCAGTCGAGAGCACCGCGGCGGCCTTCCGCGAGCCGAGTTCCGCGGCCGTCTCCGGCTGTTCGATGTTGTACGTGCCGGCCGATCCGCAGCAGATCTCACCGTCCGGAATCTCGACGAGCGTCAAACCCTCGATCGAGCTCAGCAGTTGTCGCGGCTGAGCTCGCACCTTCTGAGCGTGCGCCAGGTGGCAGGCGTCGTGGTAGGCAACTTTCACCGGCTGCTTCAGTGGTGGCGGAGTCTTGAGGCCCAGCTCAGCCAGAAACTTGCTGACATCCTTCACCTTGCCGACAAATTCTTCGGCCTGCGTCTGCTCGGGTTCGCCGCGCAGCCAGAGCGCGTACTCGTGCATGCCCGACCCGCAGCCGGCGGCGTTGGTGAGAATCGCATCGACGTCTTTCGGAAAGGCCTGCAGATTCTGCTTCGCAAACTGCTTCGCATGCCACGCGGCCCCGGTGTGGGCGGCGAGGGCTCCGCAGCACGACTGCGTTCTGGGGATGACCGTCTCGACGCCGTTTTCGGCGAGCACACGCAGCGTCGCGTGATTGATGTCCGGGGCCAGGACCTGCTGAGCACACCCGGCAAGCATCGCCACCCGCGCACGCCGCTCGCCCTTGGCCGGAACGATTTCCGGCAGAGGCTGCGACTTTGGCAGCTTGTCCGGCAGCAGATCGAGCATGTCGCCGAGCCGCCCTGGCAGCAGCTTTTTGAGCGGCTTCGTGAGGCCACCCATCCTTGCCGCAAACCGGAACCGACCGGGGTACGGCAGAGTCTCCAGCACGAACCGCCGCAGCAGCCGATCGAGCAGCGATCGCGAGCGGGTCTCTTCCGCGTGAGCTCGAAAAGCGGTGATCAGTTCTCCGTAACCGACGCCCGACGGGCAGGCCGTAATGCACCCGACACAGCCCAGGCACCGGTCCACGTACGGCACAGCCTCATCCAGATCGACGTTGCCCTCCAGCACTTCCTTCATCAGAAAAATGCGGCCGCGCGGAGAATCCATTTCCTCGCCAAGCACCTGATACGTCGGGCAGGCCGGCAGGCAGAAACCGCAGTGCACACACTTCTGCACGGCCTCAGCCATCGGCAGGCCGAGCGGGCCAATTTCGTCAACAGGGATGGAGTGCTGCATGGTGGTCTGTCTGAGTAGGGCCGGTTCCCACCGGCCGACTGGGAGCTGGCGATTTTTCGGCCGGTCGACACCGGGACTACGGCACAGTCTACAACGGACGCCGGGCAATACTGAAGGACTGGCCGGTCGCTCCCTTTTCCGGCTGAGTCATCATCAGCATCGCCAGCGGCACAACGTCCTCGGGCTGTTTGATCCACTCGCTGCTCATCTGCGGGTGAGGCACTCCGGCCTGAAAGGCGTCTTTGGTCAGTTCTGTCGCGACCGGGCCGGGGATCAGCTCGTTGACGGCGACGCCCTCATCCCACAGTTGCATGGCCATGCAGCGGGTCAGCATCCACACGCCTGCCTTTGCCGCGTTGTAGGAACTGTTCGTCGGGCGAGGCTGATGCCCCATGCCGGATCCGATGTTGATGATCCTGCCGCGGGATTCTTTGAGGTGCGGCAGAGCCTGACGCGAGCAGTAATATGTGCCGAGCAGGTTGACCTCGATGACGTCTTTCCAGGCGGCCGGGTCGTCTTCGCCAACGGGAGTCCGTTCGAGCCCGCCGCCGGCATTGTTCACAAGGATGTCGAGCTTTCCTAACTGGCTGACTGCGGACTCGATCATCGCCGAGACCGATTCGAAGTCAGCCACGTCGCAGATTTCGGCAATGCCTCGCCGCCCGAGTGCCCGGATCTCTGCCGCGACTTTCTCCACCTGATCCGCCGAGCGTGCTGTGACGCAGACGTCCGCTCCGGCCTTTGCCGCAGCCAGCGCGATCGCCCGGCCGATGCCTCGCCCGCCTCCGGTGACCAGCACGACCTGACCGGCCAGCGGTTGCGTTTCAGTCGCCGAGGTCACGATGCGGCTCCATCGGCCACTGAGTCGCCGCTCTTCCGGCAGCCGATCACGAAGGCGGCCCAGGCGACGATCATGAAGACTCCACCCAGCGCGGCGACCAGGCCGAGAATCGTCAGCTTTGTCAGCACCAGCACATACAGGCTGCCGGAGAACAGCAGTGTGCCCGCCAGAAAACTCCAGGCAGACACACGCTGAGCTGTCGTCGTCGGATTCGAAGCCAGGATTCCCAGAGCGATCAGCCCCAGAGCGTTGTACATCTGATAGCGGGCCCCGGTGTTGAAGTCCTGGAGGTACTTGTACGTTGCTGGCACTTCCAGTCCGGCCAGGTTTCGCGTCTCGCCGCTGTAGATTTTCTCCAGCGGTTTTTCGAGGCCATGCGCACCGAACGCGCCGAACACGACAGACAGGCAGGCAAGAATGCCGCCAAGAACGATCCAGGTTCGAGCACACTTCATCGCTACTCGGCCTTCTTCTCAAAGTCGCCTGCCGTGACGATCACGATCCGCTTCGGGTCGATCCGCTTTTTCAAGGCTTCCTGAACCTGCTCGCCAGTGACCGATTGAATTTTCTGTTCAAGCCCCGCGTAGTGCACCATCGTGCGATCCGTCCGAGCGGTGTCGGCCAGCGTGGAGGCCAGCGAACTGTCGTTGCCGCGTCCCACCTGCTGGCTCTGCAGCCAGCCCTTCTTCGCCGAGGCAAGCTCCTCTTCAGTCACACCTCTCTCAAGCAGCAGTTTGACTTCCTCATCGATCGCGGACACGACTTTCGGAACGTTGTCGGGGTTCGAGATCGCATAAATGTAAAACAGCGTGCGATCGTCGAGCGACCCGACGCTCAGTCCGGAGCGGACTCCGTACGACAGGCCCTCCTTCTGGCGAACACGGTTACCAAGGCGGTTGGCAAGAGCTCCGCCGCCAAGGATGTAATTGCCCATCAGGAGAGCCGGGTACTCGACCGCGTCATCGTTCATCGGGAAGACACTGACGGCAAAGTACATCGCGTTGGCTTTGTCCGGCGTGTTGATTTTCTCGTGCTTCGACTTCAGAGCGATGTCGCCTTTGCGGCCAACCCGCTCCCACGGGGAACCGGTTTTCCACCCGCTGAGCACTGACTTCAACTGCCCCATCGTCGCTTCCGGATCAAAGTCGCCGACGATGCTCAGCTCGCCGTGCGAAGCCCCCAGCAATTCCGAGTAAAGCGATTTCAGTTCGGCCTGCGAGACAGATTTCACCATCTCAATTTCTTCCGCGACCGTCGGTACGTAATGCGGATGCCCGTTCGGGTACGGAGCGGTGTGCTTCAGCGCCGCCCGCTGTGCGAGTGCCGTCGGCTCGGTGAGCGATTGTTCGAGGCCGGTCGCCGTTTCGTTCTTAAGCAGATCCAGCTCAGTCGCATCGAGCGTCGGTTCGCGCAGAACCTGGCGAAGCAGATCGATCGCGACCGGAAGCTGCGATCGTTTTGTCTTGATCGAAAATGTCGCCTCGCCGGCTTCTCCGCTGCTGGAAAGTGTCGCAAAGTTTTCGTCGAGCGCGTCCTGCAACTGTTGACGAGTCAGGTTTTCTGTGCCGCGTGTCATGATCGTCGGCAGGAATTCCATTGCCGTCGCGTGGCCGGTCAACGTTTTCAGATTGCCGTAACGCAGAGTCAACTGCAGCACGACCGCCTCGCCCCGCGTTTTCTTCGGAAGCAGGCTGACCCGCAGGTCCTCGTTGATCGTCAGCCGTGTCGTCCGCGATTCGATGTTCTCTGGCGAGACGTCGAAGGCCTCACCCGCCGCAGCGACTTCGCGGCCTTTGTAGTCGCCGATCAGGTCTGCGAGATTCGGCGTCTCTGGAACGGAAACCCGATCGGCTTCCTTCGTGGGAACGTACATGCCTGCCGTGCGATTGTTCCGTTTCAGATAGGCTTTCGCGACGGCCCGGACCTGATCAGCGTCGACCTTCTCCAGCTGATCGCGGTAGATAAAGTACAACCGCCAGTCGCCCTGGGCCGCCCACTCGCTGAGCTGAACGGCGATCTGCGTCGAATTCGCCGCCGCCAGTTCCCGCTGCTTGAGCAGTTTCTGTTTCGCCCGTTGAACGTCTTCGTCTTTAATTTCCGACTCGCCAAATCCCTCGGTTACGTCGAGCAGCGACGCGAGGACGTCCTGCGGCTCGTTGCCGGGATTGACTTCGGCGATCAGGAACAGCGACCCGGGATCGTGATTCGCGAACGCGCCGCCGTAGACGACCGACGCTCGTTTTTTCTCGACGAGCTCTTTGTAAAGACGGCCGGCCGGTTCGGAATTGAGCATACTCTCCATGACGTCCACAGCCGCGAACTGCGGATGCCCGCCGGCTGGCACGTGGTACAGCGCTCCCACGGCCGCGACGTCGCCGACTCGACGAAGAGTGACGAGCCGTTCGCCATCCTGCGCGGGTTCAACGGTGTACGTCTTGTCGAGTTTCCGGTCCGGAAGCGGAATCGAACCGAAATGCTTGTTGGCCATGGCGAGGGCTTTGGCCTCGTCAAACTTCCCGGCAATGACCAGCATCGAATTGTCCGGCTGGTAGTACCGACTGTAGAAGTTTCGGAGATTCTGGATGGGCACCCGTTCGATGTCCGCCCGATTGCCGATGGTCGAGTTTCCGTAGTTGTGCCAAAGGAACGCCGCGGACGCCATGCGCTGCATGAGGACTCGCGTCGGACTGTTCTCGCCCCGTTCGAATTCGTTGCGAACGACAGAGAATTCGGACTGCAGATCTTTGTTATCGATCTTCGAGTTGATCATCCGGTCCGATTCAAGCTGCAGCGCGAAGTCGAGGTTCTCATCGCTTGCGGGCATCGTCTCGTAGTAGTTGGTCCGGTCGAGCCATGTCGTGCCGTTGAAGTTTGCTCCACGATCCTTCAGCAGTTGCGGGATGTCCGCGTTCGACGGCGTCCCCTTGAACAGCATGTGCTCCAGCAGGTGCGCCATGCCGGCCTCACCATAACCCTCGTGCCGCGACCCGACAAAAACGGTCAGATTCACGGTGACGGTCGGCTTGGACGCGTCCGGAAACAGCAGCACGGGCATGCCGTTGTCGAGCGTGAATTCCGAGATGCCCTCGATCGAGGTCACCTTCTTCACTTCCGCGTGAGCGGTCGCTGAGAAAACCAGCGTGCAGAGAGCCAGAACAGCCAGCCATTTCCGAGTGTGCATCGTCGAATCTCCGTCTTTGAATCGTCTCAGATGGGTCAGTGTTTCGTGCCCTGCCAACGAAAACGGAACATAGTCGAGCCGCCACTCCTCACGCCACCGCCCGCGCACAAAGAAACCCGGCCTCACGGGAAGCCGGGTTTGAGATCAATCAAGGACGGGCGTCAGTCCCAGAGTTCGCTGAGCGGCAAGTCGAATCCAGGCAGCAGGTCAGCATCAGAAAGCGAATCGACTTCTCGCGACTCGATATGGCCATCGACCAGAGTGGCGATTGATGCCGACTTTCGAACTGGATCAACCAGCCAGACTGTCCTGGCGCCACACTGTAACCACATTTCGACTTTTTCCATGACCTTTGAAATTCGGTCACCTGGGGAAACAACCTCGATGGCTAAATCCGGTGCACCGTCAAAGTAAGTTTTTTGTGGACCAGTCGGTATTCGTCCTTTGACGACAAAGGCAACATCAGGTGCACGGACGGTGTCCGGAGCAATTTCAATGCGGAAACCCATTTCCGCGATGACTGTTTTCCCCAGGTCCTGGTCTCTGACGAACCCGCCAAGAATGATATTGATGACCGATGAAACCTCACCGTGATCTCAGCCTGTCGGATTCCTCTCGAAAAGTTCTCCCCGGACCAGTTCCAGACGGGCTTCGCTATCCATCTCAAACAGCTCTTCCGCGGTCACGAGTTTCTGTCCCACAGACATGTTCGGCTCCGTTGACTCCCAGAGACATCAGATAATCTGCTTGATCGGTTCGGCACCTTCCACCCCAACCAGTTTTTGATCCAGCCCACCGTAGAAATACGACAGGGCGTTCGGGTCGAGCCCCAGCTGGTGCAGTGCCGTCGCGTGGAGACGTTTCACGTGGAAGCGGTCGTCGACTGCCCGGCTGCCGAGTTCGTCGGTCGTGCCAACAGCCGTGCCGCCTTTGATCCCGCCTCCGGCCATCCACATGGTGAAGCCGTACGAGTTGTGATCACGGCCGGTTCCCTTCGCGTATTCGGCGGTCGGCTGACGTCCGAATTCGCCGCCCCAGATGATGAGCGTCTCGTCGAGCAGGTCTCTCTCTTTGAGATCCTTGATGAGTCCGGCAATCGGCTGGTCGGTCGCACCGGCATGCTTCGTGTGGTTAAACACGAGGTCGCCGTGAGCGTCCCAGTTGTTGTCGTTGTGGTTACCGCCCGAGTAAATCTGAATGAACCGGACGCCCCGCTCGACCAGTCGCCGGGCGAGCAGACACTTGCTGCCGAAGTCATTCGTTGTCTGCTGGTCGAGGCCGTACAGCTTCTGCGTCGCCTCGGTCTCCTGCGAAAAATCAACCGCTTCCGGAGCGTGCTGCTGCATCTTGTAGGCGAGTTCGTAGCTGGCAATTCTCGCCGACAGAGCCGAGTTATCGTTCCGCGCCTCGAAGTGCGTTTCGTTTTTCTCGCGCAGCCGGTCGAGCAGTTTTCGCTGCACGCTGTCGGACATTCCGGCCGGCGGCTTGAGATTGTGAATCGGCGTTCCGGTCGCTCGAACGACCGTCCCCTGATAGGCGGCGGGCATGTAGCCGCTGGTCCAGTTTTTGGCGCCGCTGATCGGGCCGCCGCTGGGGTCGAGCATCACGACGAAGCCGGGAAGATTTTCATTCTCGCTGCCGAGTCCGTACGTGGCCCAGGATCCCAGGCACGGGTTGCCCGAGAGCACTCGCCCGGAATTCATCATCAGCATCGCTGAGCCGTGAATCGGCGACTCGGCGTACATCGAGTGTAGAAACGCCATGTCGTCGACACAGGTCGCCAGATTTGGAAACAGATCGGAGACCTGCTTGCCGCACTCGCCGTACTGCTTGAATTTCCACTTGGGACCGACGACCCGGCCCTGATTCCGCTTGCCGCCCCGACCGAACGTCTTGACATCGATCGTCTTGCCATCAAGCGGGTAGAGCTCGGGCTTATAATCGAATGTGTCAACGTGAGACGGGCCTCCGTACATAAAGAGGAAAATTACGGACTTGGCCTTCGCAGCGAAGTGCGGCGGCTTGACCTGCATCGGGTTGATAAACGGCGTCGAGCCGTCGGCCGCGACGGACTGATTCGCGAGGAAGCCGTCCTGGGCCAGCATGCCGGACAGGGCCAGTCCGCTGAACCCGGCTCCGGTTTCCCACAGGAACTCGCGTCGCGTCCGGCCGCAGAAACTGTTGCTTGAATTCGCCATGAGTCTGCCTCTTCTTTCAGCAGGAGTGCCCGACCTGCTTGTTATTAATCCAGGTAAATAAACTCATTGGTATTAATCGTCACGAGACAGAACATTTTCATGGCCTGTTCTTCGCTGAGATTATCTTCCTTCTGAATCGACTGAATGAAAGCCACATCTTTTGCAACTTCCTCGGCAGTCGGTGTTCGGGACGTCGTCAGTCGAATCGCATTGCGGACCTGAGCTGTCAGGTCGCCCGGCGACTCTTTTCGCAGCCTCTCGGCCAGCTTCTGAGCCTTGCCGTTCGAGAATTCGCCATTGAGCATTCCCAGAGACTGAGTCGGCACCGTTGTGACGTAGCGGACCGGGCAGCTGGAATCGGTGTCGGCCTGGTCGTGCATCTCCATGATTGGTACCAGCAGCGACCTCTTGACGTGAATGTAAACGCTGCGCCGCGAAGCCTCTTCCGGCGGAGAGTTGCCCCAGCCGTCTCCTGGTCGCGACTGACCCTGGAGAACCTCCCGGGCGATTGGCACGTAAATGTGTGGCCCACTTTGTTTGAGATTCAGCTCGCCAGTCGCGGCGAGGATGGAATCGCGAATCTCCTCAGCCGAGAGGCGTCGCATGTTTGCCCGCCAGATCAGGTGATTGCCTGGGTCTTTGAGCATCGCCGCCTCGTTCGATTGAGACGACATCTGCCAGGCATTCGACATAAGAATCAGTTTGTGCATCCGCTTGATCTTCCAGTCGCCCGCCATGAATTCCGCGGCGAGCCAGTCGAGCAGTTCGGGATGCGTCGGTGCCTCGCCAAACTTTCCGAAGTCATTCGGCGTCGGCACGATGCCTCGCCCGAAATGGAACTGCCACAGACGATTGACAAAAACACGCGCGGTCAGCGGGTTATTCTTACTGACCAGCCACTTCGCCAGAGCCAGTCGTTTTCCCGATGTGCCGCCAGCCGGACGTGCCTCCAGAATCACGGGAGCGGGAATTCGCAGCATCGCCGGAATGGTCGGCTGGACCTGCTTCCCCGGCGCGTGAGGATTCCCTCGAGCGAGCACGTGGACTGGAGTGTTGCCGCTCTCCGCGACAGACATGATCGGAGACCCCGCCGGAGGCGGACTCGCTTTCCGACTGTCTTCGAGTTTCTTTTGAAGCTGCCCGTATTTTCCCACTGCACCGTCACCGAGAATCCGATCCCCGTGCTGAGCCAGCAGGGAGGCGAAATCAAACTCGCCCGACGCAGCAACGAGACCGACATCGATGTACTGTCCGCCACCCGTTTGATGGCAGTGCACAGCGACGACGTTCTTTCCTTTTTTCAAAGCGGCGATCGCCTTTGATCCGAGCGGCACACGCAGATAATCCTGCAGGTAACCCTTGGCCGAATGAACAAGGACACCGTTGATATAAACTTCGCAGTCCTCGTCATAATGCAGATCCAGGGCCAGGAACTCGGGAATTGCGTTGACGGAACAATTTCGCCGCAGCCAGATGTCGGGCTTCGTCCAGTCGGTGCGAACAACCGATCCCGGCGTGCCTCGACGACCGAATCCACCGTCGCCCTTCGGCCAGCCGCGGTCATTAAAGTCGAGCGTCGTCCAGTCGTCCGCCGGCTTGTCCGTTACGAATTTCCATTTCTGAGGCTGTTCCCGTGAGTCAGCAGCGAGTACGGCTCCGCTGCCTGACCCACCGTCATCCGAAAGAAATCGCGTTGAGAAATCAGGCCCGGACCACGACACCGTCAAACGCGGCTTTTCGTATGAGTTGAAATATTCCAGCCGAATCGGCAGCAGTCCGGCTTTCAAGGCCACTTTGCCGTCCACTTTCGCGTTTCCTTTTCCAACGCGGTCGATGACGGTCCTGCCATCAACAATCAATCGAGCTCCTTCCGTTGAGTTAATAATAAACGTGTACTCGCCGTCGGCAGGCACCTTGACCTTCGCTTCGTAAACCAGTCCGATTGCTTCCAGTCGTGAGGCCGGCTTCAGCGAAAACAGGTTGCTGGCGATCGCGCCGTCCGCCTCGTGTTTGAGCTCGTCGAAATTCGGAAGCGTCTCCCATGTGTCGCGGTAAAAGCGGTAGCGAACGTCCTCAAGATCCGATCGTCCGGCACCGCTCACCGACAGTCCATCCTTCTTCAAACCCAGCTGGAATCGCTGCTCGAGATCGTAAATCTCCGAATAAAGTCGGCCTTCCCGATTCCGTTTTTCAACGAGCAATTTCTCATGAGACGTCCGGTCCTCATCTGTTACCCAGTTCCGCAGATTTTCGCGGTTCGAGTATGTCACGTCGTGGAAGTAGGCCAGAAACCCGTAATACTCATCCTGATCAATCGGGTCGCCTTTGTGATCGTGGCAGCGGCAACAACCCAGCGACATTCCTAATACCACTTCGCCCGTCGTCTTCACGATGTCGTCAAGTCCGTCGTACTTCGCGAGCAGGCGATCGGCTGGTTCGTCATCCCAGATGCCAAGCCGGTAAAAACCCGTCGCGGTGAGTGTCTCGCGAGTGACATTCGGAAGTTCGTCACCGGCAAGCTGCTCGATAATAAACTGGTCATACGGCTTGTCGGCGTTGAATGAGTCGATGGCGTAATCGCGAAACCGCCAGGCAAACGGCTTGGCCGAATCCCGCTCGTAACCGTGAGTTTCCGCGTAACGGACGAGGTCGAGCCAGTGCCGGCCCCACTTCTCACCGTACTGGGGAGATTCCAGCAAGTGGTCAACGATTGTCGCAAACGCTTCTGGAGACTCATCCTTCAAAAAGGCATCAACGTCGGCCGGGCTCGGGGGCAGTCCCGTCAGGTCATAATAGGCTCGCCGGATCAGTGAGACTTTTGCAGCGGCTGTCGCCGGGCTGAGGCCGGCTGCTTCGATCTTCGCCAGCAGAAACGCATCGATCGGGCTCGCCACCCACGCTTTGTTTTGAACGGTCGGCACGGCCGGACGAGTCACCGGCTGATACGCCCAGTAGTCGCGACCGTCGCCTCGCGTGTCCTCTTCCGGCACTTCCTGGACTCCGTAGTCCTTCGTCGAGGACCACGGCAAACCGAGCTCAACCCACTTCGTCAACGTCGCGATTTTCCCGACAGCGAGTTTCGCGTTGGGTGGCATTTCGAGCCCGCCATAATTGATCGCGTCCAGAAGCTGGCTCTCGTTCGGCATCTTGAGGTCGACCGCCGCCCCCAGTTCTCCGCCTTTCAACACACCTTCGCGGCTGGTGATTCGGAATCCACCTTTGAGCTTCGGCTCGCCACCGTGACATTTGAAACAGCTGGCCCTGAGAATCGGCAGGACATCCTTTTCGAAGAACTCAATGTTCTCTTTCGAGTAGGACGATTCCTGAGCCGTCTCGTCTGCTGCCGGCGCCAGCGATGGCCCTAGCAGAACTGCAACAAGTATGAGTTGGATTTTCATAGTGAAACCTCGGAGAGGTGTGAGAGTGTTCTTGTTGTTGCGGAGAGTTATTACTGAATTCCGTGTGAAACCGGCATGTCCAGTTGAACTCGCGAGTGTGTCAAATGTTCGATGATTCCGGCAATCGTGCCTTCGCGCTTACTCCCGCGAGCTCGTTCGATGCGGCAACTTTCAAAGGACGGCTTCAGCGCCAGTCCCTCGGTCTGTTCCCGAAGCCGGTCGAGTAACGAGTCATCAAGATCGAACATTCGACTGCAGACGAAAAGCGTCGAAGGATTAAACAGGTTGATCGACGTTGCCAGGGCAAACGCCAGATGCTTAGTCACCTGCCCCAGTTCTCGACCGATTGCCAGGTCGCCCATTCGGACGAGCGTGACGATTTCCTCAATGTCAATTTCCCGGCCCAGGCGGTCGGAAACGAGTCTTGCGAGCGCCGAGTCGCTGGCGAGCGTCTCAAGACAGCCGCGTCGGCCGCATCCGCACAACCGCCCATTCGGCTTGACGGGAAGATGCCCGATTTCACCCGCCAGTCCGTTCTTCCCGGTGAGTAGCCGCCCCGCCGTCAGAACTCCGAGCCCGACTCCCGTCGTCGCGTCGAGCATTGCAAAATCATCCAGTCTGCGGGCGTTGCCGTACTGGCGTTCTGCAAGACACAACGCATGGCACTCCTGCAACAGCACGCTCGGCAGGCCGAGCCGGGAGCTCAGGTCGCGGCTGGGAGAATGACCATTCGTCACAGGCACGTTTGGTGAGAGAAGACCAATCTGCGCGTTGGAGTCGATCAGCCCGGGCAGACTGACCCCCAGTCCCAGCGTCTGCACGCCGGATCGCAACAATGATTCGATGTGCCCTGAGGCCGTTTCGATCAGGTCTGGATAGGCATCTGGCGTGTTGAACGTAATTTCGCAATCGTCCATCAATGTGCCATCAAGACTTGCCAGCACAATGCGGCAATGCCCGGCATCAATCACCAGGCCCAGTACCTGAGCCGTTTCGCTGGCCAGACGAAGCTGCCGGGCCGGCCGGCCTCGTCCGTTACAGGGGGCGTCAAATTCTTCCAGCAATCCGGAACGCAACAGCGTGGCAACGGCCTTTGAAACGGTCGGAGCGGTCACACCAAGCTGACGTGTCACGTCCGCCCGCGAACACGGCCCGGACGACTGCAGGATACGCAGTACCGATCGCTCGTTGATCTGGCTGAGCAGTTGTGGCTGAGCGGTGGAGACAGTCGACATGACATCCTCAACAAGAAAGTGTCAACGCCGCGAAGTGTCCCGGCCTGCCACTTATTTGTCAACGATATTTAAAAAATGAGGCTTCCATATCGAAGACAGCCTCGATCGGGCCAGCCAGGAGGCTGCAACAGCGCCCGGGTTCGTCTCGCCGGAACTCGTGTTGACGCAATCTTCAGACGGGAGATAACGTTCCGACCCCTTCGTTTCCTGCCAGCGCGGGTTTCTCCGCACTTATTCCCGACACACTGCCAATTCGGCAATGGATCCGTGTCGACTCCCTCATTCAAACTCTTTCACAGTAACACGATGGAGCGCCAGCATGTGTGGCATCGTCGGCTACGTTGGATTTCGTCCGGCACCGGAATTTCTGATCGATGGCTTACGCCGTCTTGAGTACCGTGGCTACGACAGCGCGGGAATTGCTGTCCAGCACTGCGATGAAATTGGCATTCGCAAACGCGCCGGCCGTGTTGAAGAGCTCGCAAAGCTCGTTGAGGCAAATCCGGTGGAGGGGTCAGTCGGTATCGGCCACACCCGGTGGGCAACTCATGGCGAGACGACAGACATCAACTCACACCCGCATGTCGGCGGCAACGGTGAAGTTGTCATCGTCCACAACGGAGTCATCGAGAATTACGTCAAGCTGCGGGAACAGCTTCAGACGCTGGGTTACGTTTTCCGCACGACGACGGACAGTGAAATTATTGCTCACATGATCTGCCATTACTGGCTTGAGCAGATCAAACTCGGCGAAGACCCGGAGTCGCACGAGACCTGTCTGAAAGCCATTCAACTCTCCGTCGCCCGATTCAAAGGCACTTATGGCGTGGTCGCCATCTTTCGTGACATTCCCGACGTCATCTTTGCGGCGAGAATGGGCAGCCCACTGGTCATCGGGATCGGCAAAATCCGGAACGAACACTTCATTGCCAGCGACGCCAGTCCGTTTGTCGGCTACACGAATGAGGTCGTCTATATTAACGACCATGAAATCGCCGTAATTACCGCGGACCGGATGGATTTGCACCATCAGGAATCCGGCAAGACGACGCCTTCAATCCATACTCTGGACCAGGTTTCCTCCGACATCGACCTGGGCGATTTTGAGCACTACATGCTCAAGGAAATCTTCGAGCAGCCTGAGGCCATCGAAAACTGCCTGCGAGGCCGCATCGACGAAGAATCCGCAACCGCTCGATTTGGTGGCTTGAACCTGACTCCCCGCGAGCTGCGGCAAATTGACCGCATCATTTTCACGGCATGCGGAACGAGCTGGCATGCCGGGCTTGTTGGCGAGTACCTCTTCGAAGAATTCGCACGTATCCCCACAGAAGTCGAGTACGCCAGCGAGCTGCGATACCGCAATCCACCGATGTCTGAAGACACGATGGTCTTTGCAATCACACAAAGTGGAGAGACCGCCGACACTCTTGCCGCGATGCGTGAATGTAAACGCAAGGGCCACAAATCGATGGCGATCTGCAACGTTGTCGGATCAACGATTGCGCGGGAAGCGGACGGCGGCATCTATCTGCACGCTGGACCCGAGATCGGCGTCGCATCGACGAAAGCGTTTACCTCGCAGGTGACGGCGTTGACTCTGCTCGCACTTTACTTCGGACGAATCCGGGATCTTTCGTACCCGGCCGGAAAGCGTATTATCAAAATGCTCCGGGCGATGCCCGAACTCATCCAGCAGACGCTCGCCTGTAACGATCACGTTCGCGACGTCGCCGAACGGTATTTCGGGTTCAACAATTACCTCTACATGGGCCGTCTGTACAACTTCCCGGTGGCTCTTGAAGGTGCTCTCAAACTTAAGGAAATCAGCTACATCCACGCGGAGGGATATCCTGCCGCCGAAATGAAACACGGCCCGATTGCCCTGGTCGATGAGCAGACACCCAGCGTCTTCGTGGTCCCTCACGGCGGCATCTATCCCAAAGTCATGAGCAACCTTGAGGAAGTGAAAGCTCGCCGGGGTCCTGTCATCGCAATCGCCTGTGAGGGAGACCACCGGATCTCTGACCTGGCCGACGAAGTCATCTTCGTACCGGACGTGGAAGAGTTCCTGCAGCCGCTCGTCACGTCCATCCCGCTGCAACTGCTGTCGTACCACGTCGCCGTGCTACGCGGCTGCAACGTTGACCGGCCGAGAAACCTCGCCAAGAGCGTGACTGTTGAGTGAGACTGGACGGTTGGCTGAAGGGACACAACCGTGTCAATTCAGCCCCGGCCGAGCTCCTTTGTTACCGGTTCTGCTTCTGCCGAATCTGGAAGTTTTCCGCGAGACTTGAGTTGGCGGGCTTCTGCAGAGTCCGCAGCTCTACGCTTTCATCCGAGTTCCAAAAGGTGGATAATCGACGCGTCCTCTTTCCAGGGCAATGACACGGACGAGTCGTGATGAACAGGCAGGATGCCTCACGAGTGCTTACTGATTTCGTGGAGCAACCTGATGAGCAATCACATCCTGATGACCGGTCTCGCAATTTTCTCGGCATTCTCGCTGACTGCCGGTCGAGCCGACGCCGGCCACTGCTGCTGTTCCAGCGGCTACTCGATCGGTAACTTCTCAACGCCGACTGCCACGGTCTACAGTGGATCCGTCTACAGCGGAGCCACTGTACTCCGCGGAACGACGCAGTATTACAGCTCGCCGGGAGCTGGTTATTACTACTCGCCTTCGTCTTACTACTACCGGTCGTATTCACCTAACAGCTACTACCAGCCCTAT
>JAQBVJ010000076.1 GCA_027623235.1 Planctomycetota bacterium | reverse complement strand
AGTTTGCAACAACTCAATGCAGAAGGTCAATGCCAATTAGGTAGTTTATTTACGAACGACGCCTTACGCTGAAAGCGGACAAGCCGGTCCCGGTCTACCCGTTTCCCTACGACTGGCGTCTTCCTCTGAAGCAGACCGTCGAGCAGCTTCACGAATTTGTGGAAGAAGTGATCGATCGCACCGGACTAATCAGGCACTACGGCGACGACTACAGCAACGATCCCCATGTGGACCTCGTCGGGCACTCGATGGGCGGACTCGTGATCGGCGGCTATCTGGTCGCTCACGGTGGCGCGAAACGAATCGGAAAGGTTGCAACGCTTGGGACACCGTTCGGGGGTTCTTACGAAGCGCCGATCAAGGTGTTGACGGGTACGGCCAATCTGGGGGAACGGAATCCAGTAGCCGGGAACGTGAAGCTTCCCGCATCACGCCGGCTCTCTACCATCTGGTTCCGAGGTTCCAGATGCAGCTCAGCAGCGGCCTGCGACCGGCCGTCGTCGACCAGTCGGGTGCGGCCGTTGACCTGTTCCAGGCAGCGAACTGGCAGCAGGGTGTCATGGACAGTCTCGCGGAATTCATTCGGATGTACGCCCTGAAACCGGGTAACAAGACTGCACAGCGTGTTCGAGCCGACGCGTTGCTGCAGGAGATGCTGGACGACGCCAATGCTTTCCGGTCCGACGTCGACGGACTCAAGCTGTCAGCCACAAAGAACGGGCTGACGACGGCTTCCTGGCTTTGCATCGCGGGCGTCGATGCGGACACGCGAGTTCGACTGGAGCTTAAAAAGAATCTGTTCAATCTGCGCGACGCGGACCGGATGAATCGCTGGGACGAAAATTCCGATCGGATTCTGACAGGTGACGGCACAGTGCCGCTCGCCGGCGCAGTACCAGCCTTCCTGAAGCCGGAAAATCTGGTCTGCGTCCTTCCCGGAGATCTCGGTTACTGGGAACTCGTGGACCGTGCAATTCTGGGGAAGGTGGGCTTTCACGGACTTCTACCGAAGGTGAATCTCGTCCATCGACTGGTCATCGCTCACCTGCGTGGCAAGTCCGGGAGCAGCGACAGGAACATCTGGGGCCGACCGATGCCGGATGTGAGTGCCAGCAGTTGGTCACCAGCAATCTCGAACTTGCAGATTAAATAGATCCTGCAGCGTCCGATGTGAGTCATCCAGATTCGCGGACCGCAGAGTGGCCAGACCGCTCGCGGTCGGATACCGAAGGCACAGGACGCCGCGCCACCGACGCACAGGAAAGTTGCCACGTTTCTATTGAAAACGAACGCGAACGGTGAAATATCCAGTCGCTACGCGATTGCTGTTTCTGAACGGTAGCCATTCCGCGTTCCACCTTTTATTGGCGCTGGATTCGAATGTACCATCACTCTCTTCGCTCCGTTTTGACGCGTTCGCCAGATCCCTGAGGTGCCGAGCATGAGCATCGATATTTCTTCTCTTCGAGCACTTCCGGTCTCAGACAAACTGCGCGTTGTCACGGAATTGTGGGATGACATTGCCAGTTCCCAGCATCCGATTTCCGTACCGCAGGATGTCCTGGACGAGGCTTCCCGTCGGTCGAGTGAACTGAAGGCAGATCCATCGCTCTCGATCGATGACAAAGAACTATGGCGGCGGGTCGATGGCTGACATCCGCAGATTTCATCCGCTTGTCGCCGATGATCTTGCTGCGGCCGTCGGGTATTACGACGAACTCTCGACGGATCTCGGAAACCGGTTTCGTGATGCCGTTCGAGATCGCCTTGAGTCGATTTCAGAGTTTCCGGAATCTTACGGCTGCATACATGAGCAGATCCGAGCGGCCATGACTCTGCGATTCCCGTACGTGGTTCTGATTGAACATCGCGAAAACACAGTTGCAATCCTCGGCGTGTTTCACGCAGCATCTGATCAGGCTGGCTGGTTTGATCGCGCTGTCTGATGTGAAGATCGACGCTGCATGGGCTTCTGGCTGTTACGCCAGCTTCCAGTGAGCCTGCCTCAACTGTGCCAGCGGGTTGTCCGGGCGGCGCTCGTACCACACGGTGACGAAGCTGCCGTCGTCCAGCTCGACGGTGGACGGGTAGCCCAGGTCGGAGGACGTTGCGTCGGAGGAAATTACGATCGGCTTTGACCAGGTGCGGCCGTCGTCTTCGCTGAGGCGGGCCTGGTTGCCGATTGGACCTCGACGATGCCCGTGTGACATCAGGATCCGGCCGTCACGGAGCCGTAACAGGTGCGAGGGGTAGCCCCAGACTCCGGTGGATTCCGGCTCGCTCCAGGTTTTGCCGCCGTCTTCCGAGACGGACTGCAGCGTTTCGTAATTCGAATGCGCGTTGTGATTTCGAATCTGCGCGATGAGCCGACCGCCGGACGTTTCGACGGCGTGCAGTTCGTGGTACTGGCTGAGGTCATCGCCTTTGCGGGTGGGGATCGTGGCCAGCCAGCTCCAGCTTTGCCCGTCGTCTTTGGACTCGGCGACACCGATGCGGCCCTCTTCTGTCCACAGAGCCTTTCCCGCGTAGAGGATTCGCCCGTCGGAAAGTTGCAGCGGGCCGTGCGGGCTGTTGAGCGGAACGCGGTACCGGGCCGACCATTCCAGACCGCCGTCTGTTGAGCGGATCATCCAGTTGCCGAGCTGCTGGTTTCGCTGCTCCTCACTGATCCGGTTGTGGGCGGCCAGCCAGCGTTTGAGTTTCGCGTCTTCCCAGGTAGGCTTGCCGGCCTTGGCAGCGGCCCCGGCCTGGGCCAGTCCTGGAGCGTAGGCCAGCGACGTAAACGTAGTCACCAGAAGCGTGCCCTTCGCCGTCTCCAGCACGCCCGCGTCGCGATCGTCGATCGGGCCATCGATCACAGTTTGAGGGTACGACCAGGTCTCTCCGTTATCGTGAGACCGCATGAGATCAACTCGCCCGAACGGGCACACATGAAGTTCCCGACCGCCGGACCAGACAAGAATCAGCTCGCCGTTTGCTCTGCGAGTCAGCGTCGGCCAGCCGTGGTAGATCTCTGGCTGTTGACTGATGATTTTCGTCGAGAGAATTTTAATTTTTGCCTCGCCGGTCGGCGCCGCGATGAGAGCAGCGGGGGCGACCCAGAGACCGGCCGCAAGAGTTCCGGTCGTGGCGAGAAAATCACGTCGAGTGGAAGATGGCATGAGCGGCTCCGGCTGAGCGATTCGAAATGCGATCGCTCAAGGTAACGCGAAGCCTCATCGAGGGCGAACGTCGATCGACTCTCGCCTTCACTGACCAGATTTTTCGAAAAGTAACGTTACTGACTTTCCGTTTAATCTTTGCGCGGACACGACCACTACGGAATCAGGAAGGCCAGGCCTGTTGCGACTGCTCCCTCGGCCAGAGCTCCGGTCCAGCTGAACGGCAGAGCGTGAATGGAAAACGGCACGCACTCGCCCGGTCGGTTGTAGCCGAGGTCGTAGTGGCAGGAAAACGGGCCGTTTTCCTCAATGCCCATCTGATATGGCAGCACGAAGGGGGTCAGGAAGAAGTGAACTCCCGAGACCACCGGCTGCAGGCCGCAGTACTCGTTGCCGTAACGCTCGGGCTCCACTTCCTCAAAGTAAAGCGGTGAGTGGTACAGCGCGGGAGCCTCCCAGGCGTACGCAACCGGATTCCAGCCGCGACCGAAGCCTGGCTGCTGAACGATGTCCGGAAGCAGAGCCAGCTGACGTTGAGTGTCCGGCTCAGGAAGCTGCTGAGCTCCGCCGTCCGGGTCGACCGTTTTCGGGCGAGCATTCAAAGCAGTTTTGCCGAGCGCCCGGAATCCACGCGGATCCTTTTTCAGTCGCTGCGTCGGGCTGTTTGGATTGGGAGCGCCGCCTTCTGCGAAGGCATCGTAGTCGACTCGAACGACGGCCCGCTGCCGCGCGGTGACGTACTCGATTTCGCTCAGGATGAGCTCCGGTCTCTTCTCAAAGACGGCCAGAGGAATGTTGACCTCGGCCGCGGCTTCCGCAAACACGTGAGCCATCTCCAGGTCACCGGCCGCCAGCTCCATGCGGGCCCGTGCGATCAGGCGAGCGACTTCCTCCTGTCCGAGCGCCGGCTGATTGAATTTCGGCTTCGCATCCATCACGACCCAGTTCGGCTCGGATTGAACTCGAATCACCTCGATGATTTTCCGTTCCGGGATGGGTTCCGGTTTCGGCGCGGGCTTCTCGACAAATTCCGTCGCGGGTGGCACGTCGACCGGCTTCGCCTCGAAACGCAACTCCGCAGGTTCATCGATGGACGGTTCCGGTACGACAACGGATTCCGGGAGCGGCAGGTTCTGAACCGGGTTCATGGAATGTCGCAGCTCGTTGAGGAACTGGTCGCGGTCGGTGACGTCCTGCACCAGATCCTCAACATTCGCTTTCTGGCGAGTGGTTGAAATCAAATTGTCGAGACGAGGCAGCGGCTTTGCGGTGTCCGCGCTTTGCCGGCGTCGCTGAAGCGGCTGCACTTGCTGAAGCTGCTGCAGTTTCTGACGGTCCGCCGAGCGTTGGGAGCTGGCATGCTCAATCCGACTCGGCAGCCCCTCTTGATGCGAAAGCAGAGTCACTCCCGTATCCGGCACGGTGGCTCGGATCGGTTCGACTTTTTCGTCCGACTGCTTGAACGTCGGTTTTGTCTGAAGCTGCGGGATCGGTTTGAGCTCGTCGCCTGACAGTTTCCCGCTCAGAAAAACGCCCGCCGGAAGTGCAGCGGTCAGGACCAGCCATGGGAGTTTCCGGGCTGGTCGCCGGCTCCCGGTGTGACGATCCATCGAGGTTTCGGGGTGGGAGTCGCTGCGGCAAAGGATTCGCTTGAACACGGTGACTGATCTCCTGCTGGTCACCCCGACTGAACTCAACTCACGGCCAGCGACCGGTAGTGAGTTTTGATTGAGCCGCGTGTCGCATCTGTTTTCGCCGGTGCTGACCCAACGGATCACAAAGGATGCGCAGCCCGTAACATCGTTTTCTTCGGCATTTCACGACTGCGACATCGAGAACTGTCCGAGCAAGCCGACAGGTCCCGCTCGGCTTCTTGACCGTCAGATTCGGCGTAACCGTTACAAACGGAAAGGTTTGCCACCGATTCTGCACGGAGTCGGCCAAACGGCAGCAGTTTCAGTCTGCAGGTCACGGTCGGCCCTCGACGGAGCATTCAGACCGTGGCCAAGAATTCGCCTCGCAACGCCAAAAACCAGGCGAGCGAGTCCAGGCAACTCGTACAATCGGTACCGACGGAGGCTATTGATACAACTAAAACAACAGGAAGGGTTTGCGCAGATTCGGACCGGCGCAACTAGCAAAGTCTACCCCTTCGCCCTGTACTCCCTATTCTGCCTGCCGGGCGAAATCCCGTTTTCTGTTAATGACGAAGTATCCCACCCTCAGGGTACCCACCTCGACCAATTGAGTTTGCAATGTCTCGCAGTTCGATGGACGGCGGGAAACCTCCTCACGAGATGAATCAGACAGGGCCATCCTGCGACGAGCGACGACGGCACACACGGCAACGCTGCGAACTTCCCGTTCGGATTGTTGAGTTGGAGTCGTCCAGTTTTGAATCCGGGTCACAACTGTTCCGAGTTTTTTCGGGCTGGCAATGTGACATCTCTGCGGCAGGTGTTGGTTTTGTCACCTCGGCTTCACAGTTGTGCGGCGAAGTTTTCCTCGAACTCCGTTCCTCCAATCACGGCCTTTCGTTTCAGGCGGCTCGGATCGTCCACGCCCAGGAAACGCAGAACGGTCACTGGCGTTACGGGGCGCGTTTCGTCGAGCCGGAATCCCGAGTCGATCGCTACGAGTTCGATTGACTCCCAGTTTCGATTGACTCGCAGTTTCGATTGAGAGACCGATCACCCTCTTGGTGTCGAGCTGCCTCGCACCGTGCCGATACAGGATCAGACGCAGCGATCCTGTAGCCGCCTGAAATATCCGGTAGGCTGGCCCCGTCACAAAACGAGCTGAGCCTCGCAGTTTCTGCAGGTTCCCGCCAGAATCCCGGCCGAAAAATGACCGCTCAGTCAGAGCGAGAGCCTCACGCTCAACGAAGGACGATCTGATGACGAAGAGCTGGAAGCTTTCCCGACGGACACTTCTTCGCGGTCTTGGTGCGACGCTCGCGCTGCCAGTTCTGGACATCATGAATACGGCGAAGGCTGGCCAGCCCGCCGGGCCTCCGTTGCGGTTTCTCTCGGTCTTTCAGCCGAACGGGGTCTACCCGAAGCATTGGGACGTCGAGGGCTCAGGCAAAGATTTCACGCTGTCGAAAATTCTGCAGCCGCTCGCCCCGATCAAAGACGACATCACGGTCATTTCGAATCTGGACAACGTTGGCACACAGGGCCACGTTCAGATGACCGGTTCGTTCCTGACCGGGCACGCGATGGACGGAACGGTCAATGCGAAATCGCTCGACATGATGTATGCCGAGAAAGTCGGTGGCGAGACACGGCTGCCGTTCGTGGTGCTCGGCACCGAACCACCGCGTCAGGGCGGAGCGGGCAACAACCCGATTTCCTACGCGAACACCGTGACATGGGCATCTCCGACGACACGCGTCAGTCCGGAAATCAACCCGCAGGTCGCCTTCGATACGCTGTTCCGCAACCAGTCCAGCCCCGCAGCCCGGCAGCGGCTGCAGGACCGCCGCAGTGTCGTCGACGTTGTTCTGAACGATGCCAACGCTCTGAAGCAAAAGGCGAGTTCGCTCGACCAGCACCGCATTGACGAATACCTGGCAAGCGTCCGTTCGGTGGAAGAGCGAATTGAAAAGAGCCTCAACCCGCCGAAGAAATCGTGGACGCCTCCGTCGAGTCCCGAGCTGACTCGCCCGATCGCCGGTATCCCGAAACGCCGCGACGAGCATCTGCAGATGATGATCGACCTGATGGTCCTCGCGATGCAGACCGACACGACACGAGTCGGCAGTCTGATGACAGCTCACGGTTTCAGCCGCCAGAATTTCAGCTTCCTGAAAGGCGTCAACAGCGACCACCACGGCATGTCTCACCACAAGAACCAGGAATCGGCCGTCGACGAATACTCAAGGGTCAGTACCTGGTACGTCGAAATGCTGTCTGGCATGCTGCAAAGGATGAAGAGCATTAACGAAGGCAACGGCAGCCTGCTCGACAACACGATCGTGATGTTTGGCTCCGGAATGAAAGACGGCAACGGCCACGTCCGAGAGAATCTGCCGATCATCCTTGCCGGAAAAGGCCAGGGCAGAATCGCCACCGGCCAGCACCTGGTCTGCAAAGAGAACACCCCGCTCGCCGATCTGCATCTGACGCTGGCTCAGAAGCTCAACCTGGAAATGGACGAGTTCAACGGCGCGACGACATCGACGATCGCCGGCCTTTAATGACGGTCGGCCCTTCCATGAAAAAAGCCGGCTGGCATGCTGCTGTCCTCAGTCTGATCGCGGTCCTGCTCGGCCTCTTCTGGCGAGACTCCACCGGCGAGGAATCAGGCGCCGAGTACCCCGCGCGGCCGATCAAGCTTGTCGTGCCGTTTAATCCGGGCGGAGGCAGTGATCTCTTTGGTCGGACGATTCAGCAGGGCATTGAGCAGGCCGGGCTTCTGCCTCAGCCCTTGGTCGTCGTCAATCGGCCCGGTGGCAGCGCGACGATCGGCAGCCGCTACGTCAAAAACGCGAAACAGGACGGGTACACGCTGCTGCTTTTGCACAACGCGATTATTACCGCTCAGTATTCCGGGTTGGTGAATTACGGTCCGGATGACTTTGATCCGATCGCCGCGACCGGTGAGATCGGGATGGTCATCGCCGTTCACGAATCCTCGCGTTTCACGTCGCTCAAGCAGCTTCTTGACGAAGCGAAAGCGAAGCCCGACACCGTCGTGCACGGAGTCAATCTCGGCGCGCCGACTCACTTTGCGGCGTTGAAACTGGAGAACGCCAGCGGCGCAAAGTTTCGATTCACTCAGGCGGGAGACGGTGCGGACCGGTTCGGCAAACTGAAAGAGCACATCGACGTGGCCGGCTTTTCGGTTTCAGAATTCCTCAGCTTCCGCTCCGAGGGACTACGAGGACTCGCACTGCTCGACGTCAAACCCAACCCCTTTCTGAACGATGTGCCAACAGCGACCGAGCAGGGCTACGACGTAACCGAGCTGAATTCCCATTACTGGTGGTTTCCAAAAGGGACACCGAAGAGCCGAACGGACTACATGGCTGGGATTCTCGAACAGGCGATGAAGACCGAATTCGTGCAGACGAAACTGGCTGGACTCAATATGGATCCGGTGTTTGTTCGCGGCGCGGAATTTCAAAGCCTTCTCGACGACCGGATCCGCACGGCAAAAGCCGTCGGTCAACAGGAGTCCCCGGACGTGCCGAACATCCCGCTGTTTGTTGGGATCGCCCTGGCGGCGAGTCTGATTCTCGTGCTTGTTTCGCGGCGGACGGCAATGCTCAATTCGGAACGGGTCACGAAATTTCACGGCGCCGAGTCGCTCTCAAAACCACCCAGCATTCGCAGGCCCGGTCTGCTGTTTTTCACCACGGCGGTTTATGTGGGCGCAATGCAGTTTCAGTGGCTTGCGTATCCGATCGCGACGTCAGCGTTCATCATCGTGACCGGGCTGATCCTCACAAAGGAGCCGCGGCGAATTCTTCTGCCGCTGGCCGAGGTGGCTCTGATCGTCAGTTTTGGCACGCATTACGTGCTGACAAATGTCGTCGTGACGGACTTGCCGTAGGCCTCCGCGCAGGGCGGTGGCGGCTCTATACTCCGCCGAGTTGAACGAAACCGCCTCTTCGTGAGGGATCACCGGAGCCACGTCATGCCACAGCCCGATGCCCAGCCGCCGCGGAAATCGCGGATTCTTATTGCCGATGACAACGAGCAGAACTGCGAACTGCTGGAAGCCTATCTTGCCAGCAGCGACTACGAGATCGCGATGGCGTTTGACGGGCAGCAGACGCTCGACAAAGTCGCCACATTGCAGCCGGACATCGTCCTGCTCGACATCATGATGCCCCGAATGAGTGGCTACGAAGTCTGCAAGCAGCTCAAAGAGAACAATGCGACTGCGGGAATTCCGATTCTCATGGTCACGGCTCTGAACGAGATGGGCGACATCGAGAAAGCCGTGAATGCCGGCTGCGATGATTTTCTCACGAAACCCGTGAACCGTCTTGAGCTGACGACGCGAGTCAAGTCGCTGCTTCGTGTCCGACACCTGACAACTGAGCGGGACCGGCTGTTGGCATACCTCGACGAAATGGACTCGGCCGAATCGGCTGGCGGATAATCGTTGGGTCCAATGACAGACGAATCTTCCGCGTCATTCCGGGTCGCCGGACTCGGTGAAGTCCTGTGGGACTGCTACCCGGATTCCCGAAAACCGGGCGGCGCGACATCCAACGTCGCTTTTCATGCGTCGCAGCTTGGATGCGAAGGTTTCGTGATCTCACGAGTCGGCGACGACAGCGACGGGCGGGAGATCGTCGATTTTCTTCAGCGGCAGGGACTCTCGACCGTCGCCGTGCAGACGGATTTCGAAAAACCGACGGGCACTGTCACGGTCGATGTTTCAGATTCCGGGCACCCTTCGTTCGTCATCCATGAAGACGTCGCGTGGGATCGGCTTGAGTTCGACCGAACTCTGGCGGACCTCGCTGGAACGCTGGACGCAGTGTGTTTCGGCTCACTGGCCCAACGCTCGCCGGGCTCGCGCGACGCGATTCTGCAATGCCTGTACGAGACTCCGGACGATTGCCTCATCGTTTATGACGTAAATATCCGGCAACAATTTTACGATCGGATCGGGGTTGAGCGATCTCTCCAGGCGGCGAACATTCTCAAGTTGAGCCTGGACGAAGTCGCGTTGCTGAACTCGCTGCTGGATCTCGGCATCGATGTGTCATCCGGCTCGGTGGAACGTGAGTTTGCCTTGCAGATTCGCGAGCAGTTTGAAGTCGAGTTGGTTTGCATCACCCGAGCCGAGCGGGGATGCTTCGTCGCAAGCGAAAACGAAGCGATCGACCTGCCGGGAATCGCAGTCGAACTGGCAGACGCCGTCGGAGCCGGAGACGCGTTCACTGCAGCCTTGATCGTCTCGCAACTTGAAGGCTGGCCGCTGGAATCGGCGGCCGGATTCGCCAACCGCGTCGGCACACTTGTCGCTTCGCATCCCGGGGCGATGCCGATTTTGAAAGACGAATATCAGAAGTTGAAATCCGAGTTCAGTCAGTCTGAGTAGAGCGACTATGAGTGACGATGCCGTTCGAATTGCGATGTGGTCCGGGCCAAGGAACATTTCCACGGCGATGATGCGGGCCTGGGATACGCGCGAGGATTCGGTCGTCTGCGACGAGCCGTTTTACTCGCATTATCTGAAGACGACCGGCAAGCCGCACCCGCTTGCCGGGGAGATTATCGAGAAGCACGAGTCAGACTGGCGCCGCGTAGCGGAGTGGATGACCGGGCCGCTTCCGGTTGGCAAGACGCTGTTTTACCAGAAGCAGATGACTCATCACCTGACGCCGGACGTGGAGAAAGACTGGCTGCTGCGAGTCTCCAACTGCTTTCTGATCCGGGATCCACGCGAGATGCTGACGAGCTATCTCAAGAAGATTCCCGACCCGATCGCCGAAGACACCGGGTATCCGCAGCAGGTCGAGATTTTTGATTACGTCCGAGAAAAAACGGGCAGCACGCCTCCGGTCATCGACACGAAAGATTTCCTCGGCGACCCGGCAGGGATGCTGAGGCAGCTTTGCGAAATCTTCGATGTCGAGTTTTCGGATTCGATGCTCACCTGGGAACCGGGTTTCCGCGAGACCGACGGATGCTGGGCCGAGTACTGGTACACCGAAGTCCCGACCTCAACCGGCTTTCGCCCGTACCTCGCCAAAGAAGAAGAAGTCCCTGCCGAGTTCGCCTCGCTGCACGACGAATGTCAGGCGCTTTATCAGAAGCTGTACGAGCATCGGCTGAGGTAGGTCAGGCCGCTCGGCGTGTTGGCGTGGCAGTCTGGCTGCGGGACCTGGCGATTTCGTTCTGTAAAGGTTCCAGCAGTTCGGCAGACGGAGTCTCGCCGAAGCAGTCGTAGCAGAACTCGGCGAGTTCTTCACAGATTCGCGTTCGCTCGTAGATCAGTGCCGGGTTCTTCTCGGCGGCGAGCTTCAGTAGAGCGATCAGATCCTGAGCCCAGGCCGGGACAGAAACGAGCCCCGCCAGGCACTCGTCGAAATCGTCGATCGTGTCGAAACGGAATCGGCCGTAGAGTCGCTGCATCTGCTCCCACGCCTGCAGCCACATCCGGCACGCTTCAGCCACGTCAAATTCGCGCGTGACATAGCCTTCGTGAATCGTCTGTTCGAGATGCTCGAATCGTGCGCGGGCCGAGCACCAGCGTTCCCACAGACACTCGACGGCCACCCAGACCCAGTCGACGTGAATGCGAAGCTGCTCCGCGCTCAACTCGTGGTGAGCCAGCAGCCAGTGGGCGAGCGATTCGGAGGACGGAAATTCGCGCGACAGCTTCCACAGCCAGGCCCGGTCCATCGCGATGCCGTTTCCGGTCAGCTTCTCGACCAGTTCCGCTTCGCGCAGGCAGCGGCCGTCAGAGAGAAGTGGTCGACCGTCTGCGCGCAGCAGTTCTTCGAATTCTGGTTCGTCAAAAACCAGTTGCTCGTCGAGTCTGTTTCGGGCGGCTTTCGAAAGGCCCACTGTCCACTCCGGGAAACCTGAGACCGGGGTCAGGCTGTATTCTGCGACAAATCGAGCGATCAGCTCTACACGAATATTCGGGCCTCATTTCACCGGCCCGGACCGTGGGATTAGATTTGTCTTTCCGTAAGCCTCCCGACCAATCAATGTTCGAATTCCGTTGAAAAAGTGGCGGCAGGACGCAAGCCGTCTGGTCCGAGTGCGTTTTCCCCGTGAAAACCGGGCGACTCGCGCCGCTCCGCTGAATCAATTCGACTTTTTCAATGTCACTCCCGGGAATTTTCCGGGCAATTGTCGAATCAACACGAATCCTTCTAAGAGCCCGCGGCGAACCGCGTTGACTCAGCCAGATCACCTCACAACACCCCGGGATTGAGATGAGCACCAACGGACAGGTTTCCCAGTCCGAATGGGTCCGCGAGGCACTTCATCAGTTTGAAGGGCCGCTGGTCCGCTATGCGCAGCGGATTACCGGCAACCTTGAGGCGGCGCGGGATGTCGTGCAGGACACGTTTTTGCGGCTTTGTCGCGAGGAGCCGGCTTCGGTCGACGGCCATTTATCGCAGTGGCTGTTCACGGTGTGCCGAAACCGGGCCCTCGATGTTCATCGAAAGGAGCGGCGTATGACGACCGCGACAGACCTCGACCAGAGAAACTCGACCCAAATGGCCGGACCACAGGATGCCGCAGCGCTGGTCGATTCCGGCTCGAAGGTCATGAGGCTGCTCGACCGACTGCCGGAGAATCAGCAGGAAGTCATCCGATTGAAATTCCAGAACGACCTGAGCTATCGCGAGATTTCCGAAATCACGGGGCTGTCCGTTTCCAACGTGGGGTTTCTGCTTCACGTCGGAATCAAGCGGCTGCGAGAGATCATGCAGAACGATTGAGCAGGGCCGGTTCCTGCCGGCCATGAGAAAGAGACGAATCGGCCGGTGGGAACCGGCCCTACGGATATTGCCGAACCGAAATCAAACATCGCCCTTCCGTTTTGCCGAGCGATCGGGCGAGAGCCGAAACTGCAAAACCCCTTTGGAGGATTCTCATGACGAATCCAGCCTTTAATCCGGAAGACCCGCGTCTCACGGCGTTTGCCCTGGGCGAACTGGATGGAGCGGACCGGACCGAAATTGAACAACTCATTGCAAACTCACCGGAAGCCGCAGCGGCGGTCAAGGAGATTGAGGAAACAATCGGAGTTCTCAATAGCGAGCTCGCGGCAGAGCCGGCTCCCGAGCTGACCGAGGCTCAGCGATCCGTCATTCTCGATGGAGAAGCGGCCGCAGCTGGTGAAGTTGCCGCTGGTGAAGCTGAGGCCGAACCAGCGAGTGCCGGAACCGTCGCGAAGGTCGCTTCGGCAGCCGCGATGTCAGGCTCGATCAACGTGGACGATGTCCCACGCGAGCTGTCTCACTCACCATCCGTCCGCAGCTTCCCCTGGGCGATTACCGGTTCCCTGGTCGCGACGGCCGCGGTGATGCTGGTTGTCGTGTCCCAGTTACCCGATGGTGAGCTGAGCGATTTAACTTCCGCGACGCCGTCGGCTGTCTCCCATATTCATTCGGACGCACCGGCCGAGATGGCGATGATGGAAGACGAATCCTCCACGCCAGGCTCGGGTTTCCCCGACGACGTGTACGATTCTAAGTTCGAGGTGGAAGTGGCCCGAAAATCCTCCGCCCCGCACAATTTCGCGGCAGATGCTGCGGGTGGATCTGGTGCTACCAACAGTCGATCACTGCCCACAGAACAGCTGACTGGCCCAGGAAATTCCGCTCGTGGCCTGACGGGCGAGCCGGGCCGCAAGGTGCAAGATTTCAGTGAAAACGCTCCTGACCCGGCGAGCCGCCGATCTGTGGTTCCTGGAGAGGCTGCCGAGTCTGGCCAGAAACTGGTTCAAACCACGAAGCGGCTGGAAATGACTCTGAAACCCGTTGCGCCTTCGCGAGTGCTGGTCGCCGCAGAAAAGAAGTCCGACACTCAAATTGCGGGTTCACAAGCAATCGCCGCCACTGAAGCCCCAGCGGCAGAACAACCAGCCACAACCAGCCCGGCGCTGCCTGGTGCACCAGCAGATAAACCCGCATCGGCCGCCAGTCGCGTCGCCAGGAAATCCGGTGCCGTTGCTGCTCCTGCCGGTGACTCAAGTCGAGGCGGCGCGGGCGGTGGACAGCAGATGGGCGGTCGAGGACTCCCGGAATCCGGCCCCGGCAAAGAAGATGCCTCGACTAAGAGCGAACCAGGCGAAGGCAAATCGCAGTTGCAGGTTGCCTCGAATTCGAACAGCGGGCGCGACGAAGCCCTCAACCGTTTTCGCGAACAACAGCGACAAATCGAAGAATCGACGGGTCTGGCCAAGCACCTTCCGGCCGATCGGACTCCTTCGCCTACAAATGAAGCCTACGAACCGATCATCGAAAACGACTTTGTTGAGCCGGACACCCGAGAAAAACGGCTCTCAACATTCGCCATCGATGTCGACACGGCATCGTACTCCAACGTCCGTCGCTTCCTGAATCAGGGGCAGGTTCCGCCGCCGAACGCGGTGCGGATTGAGGAACTGGTCAACTACTTCCGGTACGACTACGCCGAGCCGAAAGACGGCCAGCCGTTCGCGGTCGATGTTGAGCTCAACGCGTGCCCCTGGGCCACAAGTCACCGGCTCGCCCGGATCGGCATCAAGGCCAGAGACATCGACAAGACGAATCGACCGCCGACCAGCCTCGTCTTCATGATCGATGTTTCGGGATCGATGCGGTCTGCCAACAAACTGGCTCTCGTCAAACAGTCGATCGACCTGCTGGTTAACGAGCTGACCGAAGACGATCAGGTTTCGATCGTGGCCTACGCCAACAACGCCGGCCTGCGTCTCGACGCGACATCCGGAGCGAAGAAGCAGCAGATCATGACTGTTGTCAACGGCCTCACTGCGGGCGGGTCGACCAATGGCGAGGGTGGAATCCGGACGGCTTATGAAACGGCCATCAAGCACTTTATCCAGGGCGGCTCGAACCGGGTCATCATGTGTACCGACGGCGATTTCAACGTTGGCGTCAACAATGACAACGAGCTGGTTCAGCTGATTGAAGAGAAAGCGGCCAGCGGCGTGTTTCTCAGTATTTTCGGCTTCGGAATGGGCAATCTGAAAGACGCCAAGCTGGAAAAACTCGCCGACAAAGGCAACGGCCAGTACGGCTACATGGACAATCTGCGGGAAGCTCAGAAGGTCTTCCGCGATGAGCTGATGGGCACGCTCTACACCGTCGCGAAGGACGTGAAGATTCAGGTCGAGTTCAATCCGGCCACGGTCGGTGCGTACCGGCTGATCGGTTACGAAAACCGCAAGCTCGCCGCGCAGGACTTCAACGATGACACGAAAGACGCCGGCGAAATCGGAGCCGGCCACGTCGTGACGGCTCTGTACGAAATCGTGCCGAAGAAGACCTGGGACGCACGGCCGGACGTCGGTGAGCTTCGCTACGACAAGGCCGAAGAAGCGAAGAAAAAGGCCGCCAGCGAGAAAGAAGAAAAGCTCGCCTTCAATGACGAACTGCTCTTCGTGAAGCTCAACTACAAAAACCCCGACGAAGAAACCAGCACGACGAATCCTGGGTTGAACATTCCGGTGACGGACCTGCCGTCCCGCGGCCCGGCGAAGGCTCCCAGCAATGACTTCATGTGGGCCGCTTCGGTTGCCTCGTTCGGCATGAACCTGCGTGGCTCGAAGTACAGCGGCAGCTGGACTCTGGTCGACGTGCTGGAGACGGTCGAAGGAGCCAAAGGCGACGACGATCTCCGGGCGGAGTTTGTCGAGCTCGTCAAAAAGGCGCAGTCGCTGATCGGGCCTCGCCCGGTTCTGCGTCGCCCCGAGGTTCCGAAAACGGGCCTCACACCGCCCGCCGATCTGTCTCCGGCGGAGGCTCGAATCAAAGCCAGCGTCAACAACAAGTACCGGCGGCTGCTGAAGAAGATCGAAGTCGCAAACGATCTGCAGAGCTTCGGCGGGTTCTACGACTACGGCGTCTGGGACGGCACGTCCTATGCAGGACACAACGACCTGCCGGCCAACGGTCACTGGGTCTACGTCGCGCCGCACTGGTACATCTGGGGTGAGGAAGTGCAACCAGCCGCAGGTGAAACCGAACTTCCCGCGGGCAAAACTGCAAAGCCTGCGGAAGGCAATGGGCAGTAAATCAGCACGCACGGCGAGGGCCAGCGAATGACACGAGAGTGACGATTGAAAAACCATCGCCGCTTTCATCGACTTCGCTGGCCTCAACCAGGCTGAGTGCCGGTCAGAAGATTCGCCAGTTGAAACAGCACCAGTGCGGCGGCGAGCAGCGACAGCCAGCCGATCGACTTACGGATCGATGGCCCATTCAGGTTGGCTCCGAATTCGGAACTGAGTCTCGCCCCGATCGTTCCACCGAACATCAGTGCGCAGACGAGTTTCAGGTCGACGTTGTGGTGCAGTGCGTGAAAAATCGTTCCCTGCAGCGACGTAATCCAGACGACAATCAGCGATACGAGAATCGCCTGGCGGGACTTCATCCCCAGCAGATAGATCAGACCGGGGATCAGGATCAGCCCTCCGCTGATTCCGAGCAACCCGGCCGTGAGTCCCGTCACGAGGCCGAACATCGACAGCACAGGAATCGACACCGTGCCGTTTTCCAGCTCGAAAAAACTGTCGATCGGGCCGATCTTCAGACGAGCCAGTGACCCACGCGGGATCGCTCGACCGCGGTTGAGCTGCCACACTTCGAACAAAGCAAACGTACCAATCGTCGTCAGCAGCAGCAGGTAGACGCTCAGAACCAGCAGTGCGTTGGCCGGCACAAGACGGCCGTTGACCAGAATGTCGCCAAACTCCCCCGCTTCCTGCAAAAGCGACGTGCCCAGGATGACTCCAACCAGAATGCCGCCCGCCAGGATCAACGGCAGCCTCAGTTGCTGAAGAGTCAGCTTTCGCGCGAGCACGGCCGCCGTTGACGGACCAAGCAGCTGGCATGCCGTCGAGCCGACCGCAATCTCAATGCGAATATCCAGCATGACGTGAAGAATTGGGACGAGCAGAAAGCTGCCGCCGACGCCCAGCAGACCGGCCAGGCAGCCGACGCCAAACCCGCAAAGCACGACGAGAAGCAACACGCCCACAGACTTTTTCCTCGCGAGGCAACACTCATTGGCCGCCACTGGCGGGATGCCGTGGCTTCAGTCAAACGCGGTTTGACTCAGATGTAATACTCAATCCTCGGTTCTTCCTGATCGATCTCTGATTCAGGATCCGATTCTGTCGGGCTGCGAATCGTGTTCGTCGCTGACTTTCCACGCTGCAGCCGTCCGAACAGCCAGTTCACGACGACTCCCCAGAGAATCGGCACACCGACGCACGACAGAATGAAGAAAAACTGAGTCAACTCAGGAGTCCAATAAGCGATTGCGAATTCGTTTTCTGAAGAGTCACCACATCCGAGTGGCTCTCTCGATGACGATAGAGGAGCCTCGCTGAATCGTCAACGAGCCCCTTGCTGCGGGTCACAAAGCATTCCTCAACCGACGCGGCGAGCGAGATTAAGCGCACAACCCGGGCGAAGAATTACCTCGCCTCGACAGGCGGAATCGGATGCGGACTCGGCGGAATCACGCGCGGGTCTTTCCGCGCAAGCAGCCCTTCCAGCTCCTCGATGACTTCCGGGGTGAGGACGTGCTCAATGAAATCCGCGTCCCGGTCGACGTGACTGGGAGCGATATCTGCGGAACGGATCAGGAAGATTTCCCAGAGACGATGATTCCTGACGGCACGGCAGGCCACACGCGCCCCGGTCGCGCTCAGTCGCCAGGCTCCGGTCGGGTCGAGGCTGACGTCGCCGTCGGTGAAAGCGCGATTCAACAGGCGGCTGACACGCAGGCCGCTCCAGGACCGGCGACGGGTGAGCTCGCCAAGTGACACGGCCTCGGTCTTCAGCTGATCAAGTTCCAGTGTTTCCTCAGAGCCAAGCCGCGCTTCGATCACCTCAAACATTGCACGCAGAAGATGGTCTCGGCCGACGCGATGCTCGGTCCGCGACCGCTGCACCCAGCGTCCGATCAGGCCACTCTTCGTCCCGAACAACAGACTGATCAGAAAGAACATCGACCCGGCCAGCACAATCGTCGGGCCGCCAGCGAGATTCGGAATTGTCGCGCTGGCAGCCGTCCCGGCGAGAGCACTCGCCCCACCGATGCCGGCCGCGATGAGCGTCATTCGACTGAGGCTTTCCGTCCAGAACCGAGCCGCCGTGGGAGGCGTAATCAGAAGAGCCACCATCAGAATGCCGACACTCTGCAGCCCGATCACGGTCACCGCCACGACCAGTCCCATCAGGGCAAAGTCCATCCAGGTCACTGGCCAGCCCTGAGTCGAGGCAAAATCCTCGTCAAAGCAGAGAATCGACAGCTCTTTGAACACCAAAAAGCAGGCAATCAGCACAACGGCCGAGGCCTTCAGAATGAGCGACACATCGCCGGATGTCATGGTCGACGCAGAACCCAGAATGAAGTGCTGCAGGCCAGCTCGATTTCCCGAGGGAATCTCCTGCACAACTTTGAAGAGGACCGCACCGAATCCGAAGAAGACACCCAGCACGGTCGCCAGCGCGGCGTCCGGCTTGATCCTCGAAAACTTCGTGATGAGGCTCGTCGAGGCGACGGCAAGAAGGCCCGCCACGGCAGCACCGACGAGCAGCCACGTCAGAGAACGCCCTTCTCCCGGTGAAACCATCTCGCCGATCAGAAACGCAATGGCGACTCCAGGCAACGCCGAATGGCTGACGACATCGCCCACAAGAGCCTGCCGCCGCAGAAGCATAAAGGTCCCGACGATTCCGGAGCTCATTCCCAGCAGCATCGTTCCCAAAAGGACCGTTCGCGTTGTGTGATCCTGCAACGTCAGAATTCGGACGAACGAAGATCGAACTGGCTTCGATTCCTCCTCGATGTCTGCGCGAGAAAGGCTGGCGCCTTCGTGCTCCAAAGCGGGAGCCGCGTTTACGGACATCGGATTCGCGATGCCGATCAACAGAACGCAAAGCAAAGCGCATGAAAAAAGCCGGGAGCGGCTGGAGCGTTGGCCCGAGAAAGCTCTTGCTTTCCAACCGGTCCAGCCGAATGGTTTCAATGAGCGGTCTCTGCAACCGGTTGCCCGGCTCCGTTCACTCACTGTCGCCCTCCCGACAGGGTCATACGATGCCCGACTCGGTCCAGAAGTGCAAGCTTTCCTCCGTAGGTTGCTCGCAGATTCTCCTCTGTAAAAACGTCCCCGACCGGACCGCTGGCGATGAGCCTCATGTTAAGCAGAACGACCTCGTCGAAGTATTCCTGAACTGTCTGCAGATCATGGTGGACGACCATCGCAGTTCGCCCGGCATCTTTCAGTTCTCTGAGCACCGCAACGATCGCTCGTTCGGTCGCGGCATCGACGCCTGCGAAAGGCTCGTCCATGAGGTACAGGTCGGCTTCCTGAGCCAGCGCGCGGGCGAGGAAAACGCGCTGCTGCTGTCCGCCCGAAAGCTGACTGATCTGCCGCTTCGCGTAGTCAGCCATGCCGACTCGATCGAGAGCGGCCATCGCCGCCTGCCGGTGCTTTTTCGTCACCGGCCGGAACCAGCCGATCGACCGGTAGAGCCCCATCGTGACCACTTCAAGGGCGTTGACCGGGAAGTCCCAGTCGACGGAACTTCGCTGCGGAACATAGCCAACTCGCCGGCGCTGTTTCTTGTAGGGCTCGCCAAAGAACGACACCTGACCGGAAACGGTCGGGACAAGATTCAGCACAGCCTTGATGAGCGTGCTCTTGCCAGCTCCATTCGGGCCGACAATGGCGATCAGATTTCCCGGCGGCGTGTTGTAGTCAATGTCCCACAGGACGGGTCGACGGTGGTAAGCGACCGTCATATCGTGAATTGACATCGGCGAGCTGCGCGGATGCTCGTCCGGCTCAACCTGTGGCGACACCCCGGCGGGTTCTGTTGATGCAGCGGCTTTCGAATCTGCACTCATTGCCTGAGCCTGACTCCAGGAACCGGGTATCCGGTCAAGGTCTGTTAGTGGACCGTCAGTTTTTTCTGCCAGCCTTGTTCGGGTGCCTCGCCTCCCAGCGACCGCGCGACCGTTGTCGCGTTGTGATCCATCATGCCGATGTAGGTGCCCTCGTACGTGCCGGGAGCTCCCATCGCGTCGGAGTAAAGTTCGCCCCCGATCGTCAATTCAAAGCCCTTTGCCGCACAACCCTCGATTACGGCCGTAATATTTTTCGAGGAGACGCTCGACTCGACAAAGATTGACGGCACCTGGTTTTCAACGATGAAATCAATGAGTTCGGTGATGTCCGAGATCCCGGCTTCAGACTCAGTGCTGATCCCCTGAATGGCCTTCACCTTGATGCCGTACGCCTTCGCGAAATATCCGAACGCGTCGTGAGCCGTAATGAGGTACCGCTGGCTCTCAGGAATCGTGGCGACGCGCTCTCGAATGTACTGGTCGAGGTCAGTCAGCTTTGCCAGATAGTCAGCCGCATTTTTTTCGTACTCCGCTTTGTTTGGCGGATCGAATTCGGCCATCGCACGGGCCACTTCAGAAACGCATTTGCTCCATGCCGAAACATCCATCCACACGTGAGGGTCGGGGTGACCTTCAAATTCGGGCGGCGTTCGAAGGTACGACTTTTCGATCGCCGTCGTGACCTCAATGACCGGCTTCCCCTTCTTACGGACCCGTCCGAGGTCTTCCGCAATCCTGCCTTCCAGAAGCAGTCCCGAGAAAAACACGATGTCCGCTTCAAGCAGGCGCCGGACATCGTTTCGCCCGGCTGTAAACAGGTGAGGGTCGACGCCTTCTCCGACGAGCCCGGTCACAGTCGCGCGGTCGCCGGCGACGACTGCGACAATGTCGGTCACCATGCCGGTTGTGGTGACAATCTTGAAACCGCCACCTGTGCCGCTCAACGCAGTTTCCCCGGACGTGCCGCTCGTTTCAGTCGTGCCGTTCGAGCCTCCGCAACCGGCGAGAAATGCCAGGACCGCCAGACACAGGGAAATGTGAAGCCGCTGAGAAACCGATCTGAGAGATCCTGATTCACGAATTGCCATGATTTCGTCTCTGTCCAATTCCTGATGGTCATTGAAAAATATTATTTTGACTGGTCAAAATCTAACCGGGAGAAGACGGAACTGCAACTCGCATTTCCAGGCAGTTTCCGGGTGTATTTGTCGCCGGACGCATCGTCATCACATCTCGATTGTTCCTGACCGATTCTCCATCCTGCCTCTTCCCCGTTGGTTGCTGCCCTGAGGGTGCGTTGGCATAATGTCCGCCCCTTCAGGAGTTTCCGCCGATTCCGCGCCCGTCGGACGGCGCATTTCCACTTCTGGAGCAGTCCTGCTCGCGAACTTTTCATCCACCAAAATCGATCCAACAGGAATCGTCGAGCTCGAATTTCGATGGTCGGCCGTCTTGTTTTACAAGTGGTGTCGCTCCGCCACGCGGACTGAGACCGGACAACAGATCCTGACCGGTAGACGGCTCTTGAGACGTCTTCCTTCAGCGGCCACGGAACGGAAGGCCCGCTGCACGACCGTTTTTCTGCGGAGCGACTCCTCGCACCGAGGCTGTCCTGCCCGCAGAAGATCCGATCACAACCTGCAACCATCAACGAGCACCTCATGACCGACACGCCGAATCCCGCCAACGGGTTCGATCCTGAAGAACTGGACGAGTGGTTTGACTCGCTGGACGACCTGCTCCATCGCTACGGGCGGGACAAAGTTCAGGAAATGCTCACACTTCTCCAGGAGCGGGCCTACCAGCGCGGCGTTCACATGCCGTTTACGGCGAACACGCCGTACATCAACTCAATTCCCGTTGAAGATGAACCGCCGTTCCCGGGCAATCGTGACACGGAACGACGCATTAAGAGCATCATTCGCTGGAACGCGATGGCAATGGTTGTGCGAGCCAACCGCGATTACATCGGAGTCGGCGGCCACATTTCGACTTACGCCAGTTCCGCAACGCTTTACGAAGTCGGATTCAACCACTTCTTTCACGCCCGCACACCGGAACACACCGGAGACCAGGTCTACTTCCAGGGTCACGCGTCTCCCGGCGTCTACGCGCGAGCCTTCGTCGAAGGTCGCCTCACCGAAGACAACCTGCTGCACTTCCGACGTGAACTGCCGAGCGGAGTCGGCCTGTCGTCTTACCCGCATCCGTGGCTGATGCCTGACTTCTGGCAGTTTCCCACCGTGTCGATGGGCCTTGGGCCGATCACCGCGATTTATCATGCACGGTTTCTGAGATACCTCGAACATCGCGGTTTGCTCGACACTTCAAAATCCAACGTCTGGGCGTTTCTGGGCGACGGTGAGATCGACGAACCGGAATCGCTCGGCGCGATCACGCTCGCCTCGCGCGAGAACCTCGACAATCTGACATTCGTGGTGAACTGCAATCTGCAGCGGCTCGACGGTCCGGTTCGAGGCAACTCGAAGATCATCCAGGAGCTCGAAGCGGCATTCCGTGGAGCTGGCTGGAACGTCATCAAAGTCGTCTGGGGCGGCGAGTGGGATCAACTTCTCGCCAAAGATGATTCGGGGGCTCTGGTGCGCCGCATGGGTGAAGTGATCGACGGCCAGTATCAGAAATACGCCGTCGAGTCCGGTGCCTACATCCGCGATCACTTTTTCAACTCGCCCGAACTGAAGGCGATGGTCGAGCACCTGTCTGACGAGCAGCTTCAGAAGCTCAACCGAGGTGGCCACGATCCGGACAAGGTTTACGCCGCTTATTGCGCAGCGACGAAAAATGTCGGCTCACCAACGGTCATCCTGGCCAAAACAATTAAGGGCTACGGACTGGGCGAAGCCGGCGAGGGCCGCAACATTGCTCACAACGTCAAGAAGGCGAATGAGCAGGAACTGAAGGAATTCCGCAACCGTTTCGGAATCCCGATCAGCGACGAGGACGTACACGACATCGATTTTTACCGACCCTCTGAAGACGACTTCGAAATGGAGTACCTCCAGGAGCGGCGGAAACTTCTGGGCGGGTACCTGCCGGCTCGAAAACCGACTGACGAGAAGCTCGACATTCCCGCCATCGACGAGTGCCTCGCGTTTTACACAGACCGTGTCATTGGAAAGAGTGCTTCCACAACTGGCGTCTTCGGTCAGTTTCTCGGACGAGTCCTTTTGCGTGACAAGAGCATTGGCAAACGAGTCGTCCCGATCATTCCGGACGAAGCCCGAACGTTCGGCATGGAAGGTCTCTTTAAGCAATGCGGCATCTACGCCAGCAAAGGGCAGCTCTACGAGCCTGTCGATCGCCACCTGGCGATGTATTACAAAGAGGCGAAGGACGGTCAGATTCTCGAAGAGGGAATCAACGAAGCGGGGGCGCTCTCGTCCTTCATCGCGGCCGGTACGGCGTACTCGAACCTCGGTCTCAACATGATTCCGTTTTACATTTTCTACTCGATGTTCGGCTTCCAGCGCGTCGGCGACCTCATCTGGTGTGCGGCGGATTCGCGGGCGAAAGGCTTCCTCATAGGAGGTACGTCCGGACGAACAACGCTCAACGGTGAGGGACTGCAGCACGAGGACGGCCACAGTCTGCTCATCGCGACAACCGTTCCGACCTGCGTCGCTTACGACCCGGCGTACGGCTACGAGCTCATTACGATTATTCACAACGGCATGAAGAGAATGTACGGCGACGACGAGTCGCTGATTTACTACGTCGCTGTTTACAACGAAGACTACGAGATGATCCCGATGCCGGATGGTTGCACCGAAGGCATCCTGAAGGGCATGTACAAGCTTCGCAGCACGAAATCGACAGACAAGAAAGCGAAGCGGCCTCAACTGTTCGGCAGTGGAACGATCCTGAACGAAGTCATCCGGGCTCAGCAGATCCTCGAAGAAACGTACGGCATCGCCTCCGACGT
Source organism: Planctomycetota bacterium (assembly GCA_027623235.1). Lineage (GTDB taxonomy): Bacteria > Planctomycetota > Planctomycetia > Planctomycetales > Planctomycetaceae > JAQBVJ01. The sequence continues at coordinate 11,485 of JAQBVJ010000076.1, read as the reverse complement.
CTGGAGTGTGACCAGTTATTCGGAGCTCGCTCGCGATGCACGCACCGCTCAGCGATGGAGCCGTCTCCACCCGGCGAAGTCCGCTCAAAAGAGCTACCTCGAAGAGACGCTTGCCGGAGTCGATGGACCGTTCATTTCGTCCAGCGATAACGTGCGGCTTGTCGCCGATCAGATTCGCGAGTGGGTGCCGGGGCCGTACACAGTGCTCGGCACGGACGGCTTCGGCCGCAGCGACACTCGCGAGAAACTGCGAAGCCATTTTGAAATTGACGCCGAAAACGTCGTACTGGCAACTCTTGTCGAGCTGTCGAAGCTCGGCGAATTCGAAAAACGGAAACTGACCAAAGCGGTCAAAGACCTGGGGATCGACCCCGAAAAGGTCGACCCGCTTTACGCGTAGTCATGGGGTTGTTTGCGGGTTCCGTTTCGGATCCTCACTGCCGCCTGCGGCCTCACCAACAAACTTCCCACACCGGCCTCGCTGGTGTTTGATTCATCCAGAAGCGAGTTCTCAATGGCCAGAGAGTTCCTTGTTCCCGCCATCGACGAAGGCGTCGAATCCGTTGACCTTGCCTCACTGACGGTCGCCGTTGGCGATGTCGTCGAGGCCGGTGCGGTTGTTGCCGAAGTCGAAACCGACAAAGCGGCCGCCGATATCGAGATTGGTTTCGGAGGGACCGTCACGAAGATTCACGCGGCTCCGGGAGACTCGATCAAAGTCGGTTCGGTCCTGCTGACTCTTGAGGAGTCAGCCGCTGCGGAAACGACACCGGCGGCTGCGGCACCCGCTGCGCCAGCGGAAGTGGCACCGGCACCTGCCCCCGCGGCTTCAGCGGCTCCTGATTCCGAAGTGCCTGTCGCAAAGCCGGTCGCGGTTGCGGCTCCCGCGCGAACGGCTGCGGTCGTGGCGGCTCCCTCTTCGGCGGAGAGCGACGATGGCACACCCGCTCCGGCCGGTCCTGCGACGCGGCGGCTCGCGCGTCAGCTGGGCGTCGACCTTCACGGCGTCTCCGGAAGTGCCGCGGGAGGACGGATTACTCAGGAAGACGTGAAGTTTTACGTGAAGTCGGTCATGGAACGCGGAGGTGCCAGTGGTGGTGGAGGCGGCTACACACCGCCACCACTCCCCGACTTCAGCAAATGGGGCGAGACCGAACGCGTTCCGATGAACAAGATCGGTCGCTCCGCTGCGGCCAACCTCAGCATGTGCTGGAACGTGATTCCTCATGTGACTCAGCACGACCTGGTCGACATCACCGAACTCGAAGCCGCCCGCCGGCGAGTTGCTGAGATCGCGAAGAAGACGGGCGCTCCGAAAGTCACGATGACGGCCATCGCGATGAAAGCGGCCGCGATCTGCCTGAAAGAGTTTCCGAAATTCAACTCGGCCCTCGACCCTCAGACGAACGAGCTCGTTTACCGCAAGTATTTTCACATCGGCTGCGCCGTCGACACGCCGAACGGGCTGCTCGTTCCCGTCATTCGGGACTGCGATCAGAAAAGCATTTCCGAAATCGCAGCCGCCCTGACCGACGTTGCCGGCCGGGCACGCGACGGCGGAGTCAAGCTCAGCGAGATGCAGGGTTCGTGTTTCACGATTACGAATCTGGGTGGCATCGGCGGGACGGCATTCACGCCAATCGTCAACTACCCGGAAGTCGGCATTCTCGGCATGTCGCGAGGCCGGACCGAGCTGAAAATCGTTGATGGAGAAATCGACGAGCGATTGATGCTGCCCCTCTCACTTTCATACGACCATCGAGTCGTTAACGGGGCCGACGCGGCTCGCTTCATCGTGAGGCTCGGACAATTGTTAAGTGAGTATTTTCAACTGGCGGTCGAGAGTTGATTGCAGTCTCGACAGGTGAATCTCTCTGGTCGGTCTCGCGACCAATCGTTCGGTATCTGCGGCAGGCACCGGGCTCCACCTGGCTACTCAGGATGAATTCAAATGACAATCAAAGTCGTTTGCGAATGTGGCAAGACATACGCTGTCGGTGACGACAAAAGCGGCAAGCGGTTCCGCTGCAAGGAGTGCGGCGAAACCTGCCAGGTACCCGCGCCGGCGAGAAAAGCGGCCCGCCCGAAGCCCGAACCGGACGAGTACGAAGACGAGTACGAGGATTACGGAGACGATTACGACGACTACGATGAGCCCGCACCGCGGCGCAGCCCGGCAAAGAAGAAGTCCAGCAAGGGCAAATCGGCAGCCAGCAGGAAAAAACGGAAGTCGAGCAGCGGCGGCCCGGGTCCGCTCAAATTGATCGGCGGCATCATCAGCATGGTGCTTGGCGGAGGCATCATCGTCTTCGCCGGCGGCGCGATGTTCGGAGCCTGGGGCGACGTTGAGGCTGGCCGTCGACCGTTCAAAGCGATCGGTTTCGGCGCGACACTGATCGGCGTCGGCTGGTACTGGTTTACCGGAAAAGGTGGAGACGAAGAGTAGCCGAGTACCTCGCTCGTACCTTCGAGTTGAACTCTTTGATTTTTGTCATTCGAATTTCTGGTGCGTCATGACGCACCCTGCGGGTTGATCTATGGCACTTTCGACAGACCTCGTTGTGATTGGTGCTGGCCCCGGTGGATATCCGGCGGCTTTTCACGCGGCGGACCACGGGATGGACGTGACCCTCGTCAATGAGGAGTCGGCTCCCGGCGGCGTGTGTCTGCACCGCGGGTGCATCCCGTCGAAAGCTCTGCTGCACGTGGCCAAGCTGCTTCACGAAGCCCAGGACGCCGAGCAGTGGGGAGTGACTTTCGCCAAACCAAAAATCGACCTCGACAAATTGCGCGACTTCAAGAACGGAGTCATCAGCGGCCTGACCGGCGGCATCGGACAGCTCTGTAAAGCACGCGGAGTGAAACTGGTCCAGGCTCGCGGCGAGTTTATTGACTCGAACACGCTGCGGCTCAAGAAGCCGGACGGCTCGGCGGACGAGCTGAAATTCAAGCATGCGATCGTGGCCACCGGCTCGACACCGGTCATGCCGCCGTTCTTCGACCTGGGTGACGACCGCGTCATGGACTCGACAGGAGCCCTCGCGCTGGCGGACGTCCCGAAGAAACTATTGGTCGTCGGTGGAGGATACATCGGTCTGGAAATGGGCTCGGTCTATTCCGCACTCGGATCGGAAGTCACCGTCGTCGAGATGCTCGCCGGCCTGCTTCCCGGAGCTGACCGCGATCTTGTGAGACCTCTCGCCACGCGGCTGAAGGAGCACTTCAAGGCGATCCACCTGAAAACCAAAGTGGCGAGCCTGAAGGCGACCTCCGGCGGAATTGTTGCCGAGCTCGAAGGCGAGGACGTTGAGTCGCCGCAGACGTTTGACCGGGTGCTGATTTCGATCGGGCGTCGACCAAACAGCCGCGGCTGCGGCCTGGAGAACACTGCCGCCCAGATCGATGACAAAGGCTTCATCAAGATCGACAAAAACCAGCGGACGGCCGATCCGAATATCCTTGCGATTGGCGACGTCGCCGGGGAACCGATGCTGGCTCACAAAGCGACTCGCGAAGCCAAAGTCGCGGTGGAAACGCTGCTTGGTCAACCAGCCGAGTTTGACAACATTGCCATTCCCGCCGTCGTTTTCACGGACCCCGAACTTGCCTGGTGCGGCCTCACCGAAAGTGAAGCCAAAGCCGCGGGACGGAATGTGACCGTGGTGCGATTCCCGTGGGCTGCGTCGGGGCGAGCTCAGGCGATCTCGCGAACGGAAGGGCTGACGAAGCTGATCATCGACCCGGAAACCGAACGAGTTCTGGGCGTCGGCATCGTCGGTGCCGGAGCCGGGGAAATGATCGCCGAGGGTGTCATCGCGGTTGAAACGGCCGCCGTTGCGCGAGACCTCGCCGACAGTATTCATGCTCACCCGACTCTGTCGGAAACGATCATGGAAGCGGCCGAGGGGTTCTACGGCCAGGCGACTCACAGTTTTCGCCCGAAGAAATAGCTCACCGGGTGGTGCCGCTCAAATTCGAACGCTACGGAACGCCGGCTGCGATCCAGTAAGGCTCGCTCCGCCCTGACTTCATGGACGCTGCAACCAGCCGCAGAGTCAGCCTCACCCCCCCCAGCTTCTCACCTGCTGTGAGACTGTGCCGGTAATTTCGATTCTTCTGGCAGAATCGATTGTGTCGATCAGATCAACTCGCCGATGAAGTGACTGACGCGCTTCCGGCGCGGCGGTACTCGGATTGCCTTGCCGAGATTCATCTGGCAGGCAGCCCATCGCGACGGAAGCTGGTTGCTCGGTCGCGCGTGATGTCTCGCCTCGCCAGAGGCTGACAAGCCGCTCGTATGAGTTGTTCTGAGACCGGCAGCCCGAAGCGGTTGCCATGGGGGCTGTGAATCATGATGGGATTCGGTGACTGGTTCCGCTCAACTGTTCTTCGAAGCAACGTCCGGAGTATCCGGCGGCGCGAGGCGAAGCTGACTATGACTGCACATTCCATTGCCCGTTCGACACTCGCTGGCAGTTCACTTGTCGTGACGCTGTTCATTTCCGGATGCAGTTTCAGCAGGGAGCATGAAGAATGGGACGACGGTGCGTACACAGCGGCTCCGATCGTCTCGTCTCTGGAGCTGGACGCGCCGATTCTGACGGCAGCGAATCCCGACCTGCTTTCCACACCGCCTCCGCTTTCGGTTCTCGACGAAGACGAAATTGAATTTTCCCCGATCTCGCTTCAGTCGGCGGTGCAGACAGCTCTGGCGAATTCAAAGATTCTGAGAGGCCTTGGCGGATCGATTCTGCGATCACCAAATTCGGTCGCTTCGACCTATGATGTGGCTCTTCAGGAAATGGATCCGCGGTTTGGCGTCGCAGGAGCCCTCAGCGCCTTCGACGCATCCATCGCGTCCGACATGTTCGCAGAGAATAACGACCGGTCGATCAACAACCAGTTCTTCGGCGGCGGTACAAGGCAGCTCAAGCAGGATCTCATCACATCCACCACGAGCCTTTCCAAGACGGGTGTGACAGGAACTCAGTTCACTTTGCGAAACGAAACCCGCTACGACTCCAACAACGCACCGGGCAACCGCTTCAAGACAGTCGCTGAGACATGGGTCGATGCGGAAATCCGGCATCCTCTGCTGCAGGGAAGTGGCACGGAATTCAATCGGATTGCCGGCCCCAATGGCTCGCCGGGTGCAATGAACGGAGTTGTCCTGGCACGTCTTAATACCGACATCTCGCAAACCGACTTCGAGATGGCTGTCCGCGACTTCGTCAGCAATGTTGAGAATGCCTACTGGGACCTGTACTACGCGTATCGCGAACTCGACTCGCGGATTGTCGCCCGCGATGCGTCGCTGGAAACCTGGAACAGTGTGAACGCACTTTATCAGGCGGGTCGAGCAGGCGGCGAAGCCGAGAAAGAAGCGCAGGCCCGCGAGCAGTACTTCCGATTTCAGCAGCAGGTTCAGGAGGCGTTGAGCGGACGGCTGATTGACGGCACGCAGACCAACAACGGCAGCGGCGGCGGATCGTTCCGCGGCACGGGCGGAGTGATGACGGCGGAACGCCGGCTGCGGCTTCTGATTGGCACTCCGATTAACGATGGACGATTGCTGCGTCCTCAGGACGAACCGATCGAAGCTCAGGTCACGTTCGACTGGAACTCAAGTCTGGTCGAGGCCCTCTCCCGCCGCAGCGAACTCCGCCGACAGAAGTGGCTGGTGACTCGCCGTGAGCAGGAACTGCAGGCGTCACGCAGTTTTCTGTTGCCGACCCTCGATATCACCGGTCGCTATCGCTGGCGTGGTCTCGGCAAGAACCTCCTGCCTCACGAAGATCGTGACGGAAGATTCTCGAATGCCGTTGAGAACCTGACGCTCGGCAACACTCAGGAGTGGCAGCTTGGATTTGAGTTTGAAATGCCGTTCGGACGTCGCCAGGCATTTGCTGCTGTCGAGCACGCCGAACTGCAGCTCGCTCGCGATCGAGCCATCCTCGCAGAGCAGGAACGCGTCGTCGTGCATCAGCTCAGCGATGCCGTTGCGGAAATGAACCGGGCTTACGTGACGCTCGAAACGACGGGTGATCGTCGTCTCGCCGCGACGCAGCAACTGGAAGCGATTCAAGCCGCATACTCTGCCCGCAAGGTGGAGTTCGACCTGCTGCTGGATGCTCAGCGACGGCACATGGAAGCGGAAACCGCCTGGTACAAAACACTCTGCGAGTACACGCTGGCGATTCGCAACGTGCATTACAGCAAAGGCTCGATGCTCGATTACAACGAGGTTTACCTGACGGAAGACACCTGGCCAGTTGAGGCTTACAGCGAAGCTCAGCGACGCAATAAGAACAAGATTCCAGCCGAGTGGCTGCAGGACGTCATTCGGCGACCGGCCCCATTGACCCAGGGTCCGTACGCTCAGAACCTGGAGAATCAGCCGATCTACGATGAGTCCGTTCCGCCCGCAGTCCTGGAACCGGAAGCTGCACCCGCGAGCGAACCAGCAAAGGTCCCGGAGATTGAAGCCGCTCCGGCCCTCCCCGCTCTTCCAGAACCAACAGGTGATGAGTCGGCGGCCGCGGATTTCGTGCCGGACGGAACGCTGTTTGGAAATCCCAACCCCGAGTTTGAAAATCCAAACACCGATTCGTCATCGTCAGTTCTGCCGGCTTCTGCCAGTCTCCTTCCGGGCGACGCCACAGCGATGCCGGTTCAATTCGAGTCGCCGTCGTTCAGCAAGTCGGAAAACGGACCCTCGTTCGAAGGCGATTTCCCGCTTCCGGATGATGCTGGCAACTGACACCGGGCCGCCGTCATCGTCGGCGGACTGACAGGCATTCGAGCTGACAAGCAAATACGGAAGGGCGGTTGAGTGTTCCTCAGCCGCCCTTTTCGTTTTCAGCCTCTGCCGACATTGACCGACGGCGAACAATAAATGGCTGGCTTGCTGGTTCGCCTTGTCGACCAGACAGGACAGAAAGAGTCAGTTCTGCCTGCCAAACAGCTGGAAAGCTGGCGACTCAACGTGTGAATCCTGCATCGCTTTTTGAATTTCAGCAACAACCTGCGGATGCATGTCTGCGATGTTGTGCTCTTCGCCGAGATCTTTGGAAAGATCGTAAAGCTCAATCGGAGCCTTCGGGTCTTTCATCAGATTCAGGCGAACGCCTTTCCACTTTCCCATCCGGACGGCCTGCTTGCCTCCCTGTGCCGGAAACTCCCAGTACAGGAAGTCGTGCCTGGCCTGCGTCTCTTTGCCGATGAGCGTCGGCGCGAACGAGATGCCGTCGAGGTTCTCCGGAGTCTTCGCGCCGGCCAGATCGCAGAAAGTCGGCAGGACATCCCAGTGAGCTGAGATGAGCGACGACTCACGGCCTGCTTCGATTCGCCCGGGCCAGCGAGCGATCAGAGGCACGCGAATCCCGCCCTCATACAGGTCCCTCTTGATCCCGCGCAAAGAGCCGTTGCTGTCAAAGAATTCCGGCATGTGCCCGCCCTCTTTGTGCGGCCCGTTGTCCGAAGTGAGCATGACGACCGTCGACTCGTCGATGCCGAGTTCTTTCAGCAATGCCATCAGCTCGCCGATCTGACCGTCGAGCCGCGTCATCATTCCCGCAAACCCCGCTGCAGGATTTCTAACGAGCGGTCCGCTGTACTTCCCGATCGTCTGCTCAAACTGCGGAAACTCTTTGCGGAATGGCGCCGCCGATTCTTCCGGAACGTGCATGGCCGCGTGTGGAATGGTGATCGGCAGAAAGCAGAAGAACGGTTTCTTTGCCCCGCAACTCGCACGGATGAAACTCAGCGACTCCGCCATGATGAGGTCATGCGAGTACGTTTTTCCGTCAAGCTCGACCTTCTCGCGGTTGTGCCAGAGATGCGTCGGGTAATAGTTGTGAGCCTGTCGCTGGCAGTTGTATCCGAAGAACTCGTCAAAATGATTCGCCGGATCGCTCGCTGACCCCGGCGCTCCGAGCCCCCATTTTCCAAACGCTCCCGTGACGTAACCGGCGTCACGCAGCAACCGCGGAATCGTGACCGTGTCAGCCGGCATGGCTGCCTGCCCTTCCGGCTGCACCTCGCGGTTGCCTCGCACAAGAGCGTGCCCGGTGTGCAGCCCGGTCATCAGGCAACACCGCGTCGGAGCACACACCGTGCAGCCGGCGTAGTGGTCCGTGAATTTCAGCCCTTCCGCCGCGAGCCGATCGATATTGGGCGTCTGAAACTTCTTCTGCCCATAGCAACTGAGATCGGCGTATCCGGCGTCGTCCATCAGAATATAAATCAGATTCGGCTTCTGCGAATTCTCAGCGCCGAGCAGCCTCGATTGCTCACTCCGGCTCAGAAGGGCAGCGAGGAAAATACAAACGACAACCGAAACTCGGAGCATGATGAGACTCTTTTCAATCTGATCGACGCCAGACAACTGGATGACACAAGACAAAACGTAGCAGCCCATTAAAAAAGAAGCGGCACGGCGGAAGCCCAATGGCCCCAGAGTTGTGTCGGCTGATCGCTGATTGTCGCCTTTCGCTCTGCGAAAATAGCGCTACTTTCACAGTGCGAAAGGCGACATTCAGCAGAACTCTGGGCCATTGGGCGTAAGCCGTCCGGTCTGGAGATGTCTTCCCGTGAAAACCGGGCGGCTCGCGCCAATCCGTGAATCGTAGTGGAGTCTTCCGCACCGGAAAACGGTCGAAACTGGCCTCAGCCGATCTGCGAACCCGCCTCGTGCTTTGTCAAAGCGGAATTTTTGGGGTCGCCGTTTTCGTGGCGTAAGCTTCCAGCTTGCGATGTTTGCTCACAGAACGTCGGCGAGCAGGATGCTTACCCGACTTTTCAGCCCTGACAAAGCACTCGATCAACCGTTGTCTGCGTTGTGTCCTTTCCATAAACTCCGCACAACGCAGTTCAAGCGGAACTGCCACAGCCTTGCTGACTGCTCATCCGAGCACAAAGCAGGCGGATTGCCCGGTGGTGTAATTGGTAACACAGCTGGTTTTGGTCCAGCCATTCCAGGTTCAAGTCCTGGCCGGGTAACTTTAGAAGGCTCGTTGGCGACATCGCTTTCGAGCCTTTTTTCGTGGGGTTTTCGACGTTTTCGGCCTCAGCCGGGCCGGGAACTATTTTGCGAAAAATGGAATCAGTGACAAATCAGTGACACCCGTTGAATCGGTGGGGAATTGACGTTGGAACTGGATTGTCCCTCGTTGGAGGCGGGTTGCATTGCCGTTGTGAACGCATGGCTACCAGAGCTTCTGAGTCAGTCGTACCTTGTCTTTCCAGACGCAAGGAGACTCAGAAGTGGCTTCGATTCATCGCGATCCGAGCGGCAACTTTCATCTGCACTTTCGCTTTGGCGGCAACCGATTCAAGCGGTCGCTGCACACGAAACACGAACGCAAAGCGGTCGCCGTTGCCAGTCATGTCGAAGAGAACATCCGGCTGGTCAAAGAAGGGCGGCTTGAGCTTCCCGACGATGCCGATGTTCCGACGTTCCTGCTGTCGGACGGAAAGCTTGTTGAGACGCCGAAGGTTGCAAAGAACATTAGTCTCGGTTCGCTCTTCGATCGCTTCAGAGAACTGACGCCCGACGGAGCGTTTGAGGCAACGAGCCTGCGGACGTTTCGCGGCCACATGAAACACGTCACCCGGATTCTGGGGGAGCGAACGTTGTTGCGTTCCGTTCGCACGACCGATCTTCAGCGGTACGTCACAACGCGATCTGGTGAGCAGGGGCGTCGCGGCAAAGTCAGTCCGGTCACGATTCGTAAAGAGCTTGCAACCTTCGGATCACTCTGGAACTGGGCTCGAACGCAGGAACTGGTTGAAGGCGACTTTCCATGTCGCGGTGTCGTGTTCGGCAAGCACGATGAGAAGCCTGCGTTTCAGACATGGAGTCAGATCGAACGTCAGATTTCTCGCGATGGTCTGAATGAGTACGAGGCGGAACCGCTCTGGCAGACGTTGTATCTGGACGCTGGCGAGATCAAGAAGCTGCTTGAGCACGTTCGCGAGAAGGCAACGTATGGCTTTCTTCATCCGATGTGCGTGCTGGCCGCTCACACAGGAGCCCGTCGCAGTGAACTGTGTCGGACGCGAGTTGCTGACGTCGATCTCGACGACTCAACGATCATCATCCGGGAACGGAAGCGGGCAGGCGACTTCACTTTCCGATCACCACCGACCACCAGGAATTGGCCGTCTGTGGCAAGTCGATTTCAGGGTACGAACACAGAAGCTCCCCTTACCGAACACACACAGGCTGTCTCCGGGCTGGTACTGTCTTCTTCAGCACCAGCCGCATTATGGCTTCATCTCTTACGTTTCTTTCTCGCAAGCAGTTTCCCGCCTTTTGTGGTTGAGCTATTCGCCGTTCGGTGTTGTTACTCGCCTTCACGAGTATTTGCCGAAACGCCGAGGCCAGTCACGGTCTCGGTTCACTCCGTCGCCAGAGTGAAACTCCCCACGCGAGCCAATGTTGAACGAGGACAAAGCCCCCGAGCCCCATCGCCGGATTTTCACCGGATCAGGCATGACGACCGTTTGAATCCCGCACGTTGCGGGAAGTCAAAGGCTTTTCTCCGTCGCCCTCATTAGAGCGGCCGATTTAAGAAGGGCCGCCTGCTATCGGATAGAATTCGGGGATTAGGTCTCTCGTGAGCTTCAGCCGTTCGATACGAAGGAACGGACATGAAGCAGGTTTGAGAGGGATTACTCCCGAAAGCCTCCGTTGAGCACGGACAAGCCACTCTCATGGCATCCGGCTCGACCGGCCAGCAGTATTGTGGTGGTTAATCCACGCCCTTTCGCGTTGCTGGTGAGGCATCGCTACACCGGGCACTGCTGCCAAAACGGATGACGTCATTTGCAAGCGTTTCACGCATTGACGTCTGCAGCGGCTATCCGCCCTGCGGCTCCGACAATAACACGGTTTGAAATCCGTGTCAGGGTTTTTCGTACACGCCGACGGATGGTTCGCTGATCGGTCGAGAAACAAAAACAGGGCAGCACGAACGCGACTGGTTCCTGCTGCCCTGTCAGTTCGAGGCCTTACGGCCCTTGACGCTTCTTACGAGAAGCGTCCTTACCAGCCTGGGCCTAGCCCTGCTGGCGAGTGGTGGCAGCCGGTTTCTGTACGGGCTGCCGGACGGTTGCCTGATGTTTCTTGCCTTCGCCATTCGTCATGACTCTGTCTCCGATACTTGAAGAACCACCTGTTGCCGGAAGCTGACAATCAGCTTCCGATATCCCGAAGCATTTGCACGAGGCGCATGCAAAAGGGCGTCGAACCGCGGCCACTCCCAGAACCCCCGCCAAGGGGCGTGTAGAGCAGCACCCGGCCGACGCCCCGAACGGGGCGTGGCTTCAGGTGGCTGCTTCTACACGAAATCAAGAACCAGTTGGTTCAGGTGGCGGTTTTTCTGGGAAGCACCTGACGCTCTCGCGTCGTATCTAAGGACCGGCGGTGAAATTAAATCGGCATCTGTGGTGAGAGGGTGTAGTTGTAGCGTGGGAGGAGATC